>JADJGZ010000055.1 GCA_016707785.1 Bacteroidales bacterium
GTTCTCAATATCTCACGTCAGGCTGTGGTAACACTGGTGATGATGCATCAATCTGTGAAGGTTCTGCCTATACAGCATCAGGTGCCACATTGCAACCTATGCTACCACCGCATACCTCTGACTAGTTCAGGAACAGGTGTTCTTTCTGATGAAGCAACCCTCACCTGACCTATACCCCGGCAGCCGGTGAAACAGGTGCGATCACCCTCACCCTCACTACCCGATGCGCTGTACTGACGCCACTGATCAGATGACATCACCATCACTCCTGCTGCTACAGTTTTGCAGGTGCTGATGCTACCATCTGTGAGAACAGGTTCATATACCCTCGCTGGTTCGGCTGTTGCAAATGCAACGACCCTACTGTGGTCAACTTCAGGTACTGGTACTTTCAATAACATATCTGCTCCTGCACCCGATCTATACACATCAGTGCTGCCGATATCACTGCCGGTTCTGTTACCCTGACCCTTACCGCACACCAGCCGCTCCTTGCCTGCTGTCAGTGATGCAATGGTGCTCAACATCAACCGCCAGGCTACAGTATCTGCTGGCGCGGATGCCACCATCTGCGAAAGCGCAGGATCCTATACCATAAGTGATGCTACCGCTCAGTATGCTACTTCTTACCTCTGGGCTTCCAGTGGTACAGGTACATTTGATGATGCAACACTGCTCAACCCGGTTTATACCCGAGTGCTGCTGATATCACTGCAGGAAGTGTTACCCTTACCGTAACAGTTGCTTCTGCAAGTCCTTGCGGGGATGCTACCGATGCTATGGTACTCAATATCAACCGCCAGGCTACTGTTAACGCCGGTGCTGATGCTACCATCTGCGAATCGGCTGGTTCATATACACTGGCCGGTGCGGCCGTTACGAATGCAACGCCCTACAATGGACTACCTCAGGTACAGGTTACTTCAATAATGCTAATACCCTGAACCCGGTTTACACCCCGAGCGCTGCTGACATCGCTGCCGGAACGGTCACCCTGACCCTTACAGCTTCATCCGCTGCTCCTTGCGTAAGTGCTTCCGATGCAATGGTGCTCAATATCTCACGCCAGGCTGTGGTTAATGCAGGTACTGACGCTACAATTTGTGAAGGTTCTGCCTACACTGTATCAGGTGCAACCGCTTCATATTACTCAAGCATCCTTTGGACCAGTTCAGGAACAGGTGTTCCTTTCAGATGCAACAACACTCACGCCTACCTATACCCCGGCTGTTGGCGAAACAGGTGTGATCACCCTCACACTCACTGCAACCTCAGCAAGTCCATGTGTGGATGCAACCGATCAGATGACCATTACCATCACTCCTGCTGCTACCGTTAATGCTGGTGCCGATGCTACCATCTGTGAAACCGGTTCTTATACATTGGCTGGTTCGGCCGTTGCAAATGCAACGACCCTACTGTGGTCTACTTCAGGTACCGGTACTTTCAATAACATATCTGCTCCTGCATCCGATCTATACCCTTCTGCTGCCGATATCACTGCCGGTGCTGTTACCTCACCATTACCGCAACTCCAGCTGCTCCTTGCACTGCTGTCAGTGATGCTATGGTGCTCAACATCAACCGTCAGGCTACCGTTAATGCAGGTGCTGATGCTACCATCTGTGAAACCGGTACATATACATTGGTAAATGCAGCCGCTGCGAATGCAACGCCCCTGCTGGGCTACCTCAGGTACCGGTACATTCGATGATGCTACACCCTCAACCCGGTTTATACCCCAAGTGTGGCCGATATCACTGCAGGTTCTGTTACCCTGACCATCACTGCTTCATCCGCTGCTCCTTGTTCAGATGCTACCGATGCAATGGTTCTCAACATCAACCGTCAGGCTACTGTTAACGCCGGCGCTGATGCCACCATCTGCGAGACTGCTGGTTCTTACACACTGGCCGGTGCTGTTGTTGCCCATGCAACGACCCTACTGTGGACTACCTCAGGTACAGGTTACTTCAACAACGCAACCAACCTCAACCCGGTTTACACTCCAAGTGCTGCTGATATTGCTGCCGGAACGGTCACCCTGACCCTTACCGCCAACTCAGCTGCTCCTTGCGTAAGTGCTTCCGATGCTATGGTATTGAATATCAACCGCCAGGCTGTGGTGAATGCTGGTGCTGATGCAACTATCTGTGAAGGTGCTGCCTTACAGTATCAGGTGCTACTGCTTCCTATGCTAACTTCCATCCTCTGGACTAGTCAGGAACAGGTGTTCTTTCAGATGATGCAACACTCACGCCTACCTATACCCCGGCTGTTGGTGAAACAGGTGTGATCACACTCACACTTACTGCCACCTCCGATGTCCTTGTACTGATGCCACCGATCAGATGACTATCACCATCACTCCTGCTGCTACTGTTTCTGCAGGTGCTGATGCTACCATCTGTGAAACAGGTTCATATACCCTGGCTGGTTCGGCCGTTGCAAATGCAACGACCCTACTGTGGTCTACTTCAGGTACAGGTACTTTCAATAACATATCTGCACTGCATCCGATCTATACTCCTAGTGCTGCCGATATCGCTGCCGGTGCTGTTACCCTCACCATTACCGCCACTCCAGCTGCTCCTTGCACTGCTGTCAGTGATGCTATGGTTCTCAACATCAACCGTCAGGCTACAGTTAATGCAGGCGCTGATGCTACCATCTGTGAAACTGGTACCTATACCATTGGTAAATGCAGTCGCTGCTAATGCAACGACCCTGCACTGGGCTACCCTCAGGTACAGGTACATTCGATGATGCTACAACCCTCAACCCGGTTTATACCCCAAGTGCTGCCGATATCACTGCAGGTTGTTACCCTGACCATCACAGCCTCATCCGCTGCTCCTTGTTCAGGATGCTACCGATGCTATGGTACTCAATATCAACCGCCAGGCTACTGTTAACGCCGGCGCTGATGCTACCATCTGCGAATCGGCTGGTAACTATTCCCTTGCAGGTGCAGCCGTTGCTAATGCAACGTCCCTGCTATGGACTACCTCAGGTACCGGTTACTTCAATAATGCTACAACATTGAACCCGGTTTACACCCCGAGCGTTGCTGATATCACTGCCGGATTGGTCACACTGACCCTTACCGCCTAATTCAGCTGCTCCTTGCGTAAGTGCTTCCGATGCTATGGTGCTCAATATCTCACGCCAGGCTGTGGTTAATGCGGTGCTGATGCATCTATCTGTGAAGGTTCTGCCTATACAGGTATCCGGTGCTACTGCTTCATATTACTCCATCCTCTGGACCAGTTCAGGAACAGGTGTTCTTTCAGATGAAACAACCCTTACCCCGACCTATACTCCTGCAGCCGGTGAAACAGGTGTGATCACTCTTACACTCACTGCTACCTCGGCAAGTCCATGTGTAGATGCAACCGACCAGATGACCATTACCATCACTCCTGCCGCTACCGTTAGCGCTGGCGCCGATGCTACCATCTGTGAAACCGGTTCGTATACCCTCACCGGATCAGTCGTTGCGAATGCAACGACCCTACTCTGGTCAACTTCAGGTACAGGTACTTTCAATAACATATCTGCCCTGCATCCGATCTATACCCATCTGCTGCCGATATCACTGCCGGTGCGTTACCCTCACCTCACCGCAACTCCGGCTGCTCCTTGCACTGCTGTCATGATGCTATGGTGCTCAACATCAACCGTCAGGCTACAGTTAATGCAGGTGCTGATGCTACCATCTGTGAAAGTGGTACCTATACATCGGTAAATGCAGTCGCTGCGAATGCAACGACCCACCTATGGGCAACCTCAGGGTACTGGTACATTCGATGATGCTACAACCTCAACCCGGTTTATACTCCAAGTGCGGCCGATATTACCGCAGGTTCAGTAACTCTGACAATCACAGCCTCATCCGCTGCTCCTTGTTCAGATGCTACCGATGCAATGGTTCTCAACATCAACCGTCAGGCTACTGTTAACGCCGGCGCTGATGCTACCATCTGCGAGACTGCTGGTTCATACACTCTGGCCGGTGCGGCCGCTACGAATGCAACGTCCCTGCTGTGGACTACCTCAGGAACCGGTACTTCAACAATGCAACCACCCTCAACCCGGTTTACACTCCAAGTGCTGCTGATATTGCCGCCGGTACCGTAACCCTTACCATCACAGCTTCATCTGCTGCTCCTTGCGTAAGTGCTTCCGATGCAATGGTTCTCAATATCTCACGCCAGGCTGTGGTTAATGCTGGTGCTGACGCTACAATCTGCGAAGGTTCTGCCTATACACAGTATCCGGTGCTACCGCTTCAAATGCAACCACCCTCTGGACCAGTTAGGAACGGTTCTCCAGATGAAACAACCCTTACCCCAACCTATACTCCGGCTGCTGGTGAAACAGGTGTGATCACTCTTACACTGACTGCCACTTCAACAGGTCCTTGCGTAGATGCTACCGATCAGATGACAATCACCATCACTCCTGCCGCTACAGTTTCTGCAGGTGCTGATGCTACCATCTGTGAAACCGGTTCATATACCCTGGCTGGTTCGGCCGTTGCAAATGCAACGACCCTACTGTGGTCAACTTCAGGTACAGGTACTTTCAATAACATCTCTGCTCTGCATCCGATCTATACACCTAGTGCTGCCGATATCACTGCCGGTGCTGTTACCCTCACCATTACTGCAACTCCAGCTGCTCCTTGCACTGCTGTCAGTGATGCTATGGTTCTTAACATCAACCGTCAGGCTACCGTTAATGCAGGTGTCGATGCTACCATCTGTGAAAGTGGTACCTATACGTTGGTAAATGCAGTCGCTGCGAATGCAACGACCCTACAATGGGCAACTTCAGGTACAGGTACATTCGATGATGCAACACTACTCAACCCGGTTTATACTCCAAGTGTAGCCGATATCACTGCAGGTTCAGTAACTCTGACAATCACAGCTTCATCCGCTGCTCCTTGTTCAGGATGCTACCGATGCAATGGTGCTCAACATCAACAGTCAGGCTACTGTTAACGCCGGCGCTGATGCTACCATCTGCGAATCAGCTGGTAACTATACCCTTGCAGGTGCAGCCGTTGCTAATGCAACGTCCCTACTGTGGACTACCTCCGGTACAGGTACATTCAATAATGCAACAACCCTTAACCCGGTTTATACCCCAAGTGCTGATGATATTGCCGCCGGTACCGTAACCCTTACCATCACAGCTTCTTCCGCTGCTCCTTGCGTAAGTGCTTCCGATGTCATGGTTCTCAATATCTCACACCAGGCTGTGGTTAATGCAGGGGCTGATGCTACCATCTGTGAAGGTTCTGCCTATACAGTATCCGGTGCGCCGCTTGCATATACTCAACCTCCCTACCAGTTCACGAACTGGGTTCTTTTCAGATGAAACAACCCTTACCCCAACCTATACTCCGGCTGCTGGTGAAACAGGTGTGATCACTCTTACACTGACTGCCACTTCAACAGGTCCATGCGTAGATGCTACCGATCAGATGACAATCACCATCACTCCTGCCGCTACAGTTTCTGCAGGTGCCGATGCTACCATCTGTGAAACCGGTTCATATACCCTGGCTGGTTCGGCCGTTGCAAATGCAACGACCCTACTGTGGTCAACTTCAGGTACAGGTACTTTCAATAACATATCTGCTCTGCATCCGATCTATACTCCTTCGGTTGCAGATATCACTGCCGGAACTGTTACACTCACCATTACTGCAACTCCAGCTGCTCCTTGCACTGCCGTCAGTGATGTTATGGTGCTCAACATCAACCGTCAGGCTACAGTTAATGCAGGTGCTGATGCTACCATCTGTGAAAGTGGTACCTATACATTGGTAAATGCAACCGTTACCTATGCAACGACCCTACTGTGGGCAACCTCAGGTACTGGTACTTTCGATGATGCCACAACCCTCAACCCGGTTTATACTCCAAGTGTGGCCGATATCACTGCAGGTTCTGTTACACTGACCATCACAGCCTCATCCGCTGCTCCTTGTTCAGATGCTACTGATAGTATGGTACTCAACATCAACCGTCAGGCTACTGTTAACGCCGGCGCTGATGCTACCATCTGCGAGACTGCTGGTTCTTACACACTGGCTGGTGCTGTTGCATCACAATGCAACCCTACTGTGGACTACCCTCAGGTACTGGTAACTTCAACAATGCAACCACTCTCAACCCGGTTTACACTCCAAGTGCTGCTGATATTGCCGCCGGTACCGTTACCCTTACCATCACAGCTTCATCCGCTGCTCCTTGCGTAAGTGCTTCCGATGCAATGGTGCTCGATATCTCACGCCAGGCTGTGGTTAATGCTGGTGCTGACGCATCAATCTGTGAAGGTTCTGCCTATACAGTATCTGGTGCAACTGCTTCATATTATTCAAGCATCCTCTGGACAAGTTCAGGAACAGGTGTTCTTTCAGATGAAACAACCCTTACCCCGACCTATACTCCTGCAGCCGGTGAAACAGGTGTGATCACTCTCACCCTCACTGCTACTTCCGATGCTCCTTGTACTGACGCCACCGATCAGATGACAATCACCATCACTCCTGCCGCTACAGTTTCTGCAGGTGCTGATGCTACCATCTGTGAAACAGGTTCATATACCCTGGCTGGTTCGGCCGTTGCAAATGCAACGACCCTACTGTGGTCAACTTCTGGTACAGGTACTTTCAATAACATATCTGCTCTGCATCCGATCTATACTCCTTCGGCTGCCGATATCACTGCCGGTGCTGTTACCCTCACCATTACTGCAACTCCAGCTGCTCCTTGCACTGCTGTCAGTGATGCTATGGTTCTCAACATCAACCGTCAGGCTACCGTTAATGCAGGTGCTGATGCTACCATCTGTGAAAGTGGTACCTATACATTGGTAAATGCAGTCGCTGCGAATGCAACGACCCTACTGTGGGCAACCTCAGGTACTGGTACATTCGATGATGCTACAACCCTCAACCCGGTTTATACTCCAAGTGTGGCCGATATCACTGCAGGTTCAGTGACTCTGACCATCACAGCCTCATCCGCTGCTCCTTGTTCAGATGCTACCGATGCAATGGTGCTCAACATCAACGGTCAGGCTACTGTTAACGCCGGCGCTGATGCTACCATCTGCGAGACTGCTGGTTCATATACTCTGGCCGGTGCGGCCGTTACGAATGCAACGTCCCTGCTGTGGACTACCTCAGGTACTGGTACATTCAACAATGCAACCACTCTCAACCCGGTTTACACTCCAAGTGCTGCTGATATTGCCGCCGGTACCGTTACCCTTACCATCACAGCTTCATCCGCTGCTCCTTGTGTAAGTGCTTCCGATGCCATGGTGCTCGATATCTCACGCCAGGCTGTGGTCAACGCCGGTGCTGATGCTACAATCTGTGAAAGTGGTACCTATACATTGGTAAATGCAACCGTTACCTATGCAACCCCCTACCTCTGGGCAACCTCAGGTACCGGTACTTTCGATGATGCTACTGCTCTCAACCCGGTTTATACTCCAAGTGTGGCCGATATCACTGCAGGTTCAGTTACTCTGACCATCACAGCATCATCCGCTGCTCCTTGTTCAGATGCTACTGATGCAATGGTTCTTAACATCAACCGTCAGGCTACCGTTAACGCCGGCGCTGATGCCACCATCTGCGAGACTGCTGGTTCATACACACTGGCCGGTGCGGCTGTTGCCAATGCAACGACCCTACTGTGGACTACCTCAGGTACAGGTTACTTCAACAACGCAACCAACCTCAACCCGGTTTACACTCCAAGTGCTGCTGATATTGCCGCCGGCACCGTTACCCTTACCATCACAGCTTCATCCGCTGCTCCTTGTGTAAGTGCTTCCGATGCAATGGTTCTCGATATCTCACGCCAGGCTGTGGTAAATGCTGGTGCTGATGCCACTATCTGTGAAGGTGGTACCTATACATTGGTAAATGCAGTCGTTGCGAATGCAACGACCCTACAATGGTCACATGACGGTCTGGGTACACTCACCAATGACAACACCCTTACCCCGACCTATACTCCAGCTGCTGGTGAAACTGGTGTTATCACCCTGACCCTTACTGCTACATCAACTGGTCCATGCGTAGATGCTACCGATCAGATGACAATTACCATCACTCCTGCAGCTACAGTATCTGCAGGTGCTGATGCTACTATCTGTGAAACAGGTTCATATACCCTGGCTGGTTCGGCCGTTGCAAATGCAACGACCCTACTATGGTCAACCTCAGGTACTGGTTCATTCAACAATATCACTGCACTTCACCCAATTTATACTCCAAGTGCTGCCGATATCGTTGCAGGTTCCGTCACACTGACTATTACAGCCACACCAGCTGCTCCTTGCACAGCAGTAAGCGATGCAATGGTACTCAACATCAACCGCCAGGCTGTGGTTAATGCAGGCATCGATGCCACCATCTGTGAAAATGCTTCCTACACCGTTAGCACCGCCACATCAAGCTATGCAGCTTCGATCCTGTGGACCCACAACGGACTTGGAACAATTTCAGGAGCCGGCACAATGACACCTACCTATACTCCTGCTGCTGGTGAAACCGGTGTTATTACTCTCACTGTAACAGCAACATCGGCCAGTCCATGTGTTGATGTAACAGATCAGATGACCATCACCATCACTCCTGCCGCTACAGTATCTGCAGGTCCTGATGCCACCATCTGCGAAACAGGTACCTATACCTTGGCTGGTTCGGCCGTTGCAAATGCAACGACCCTACTATGGTCAACTTCGGGTACAGGTTCATTCAACAATGCCGCTGCCCTCCATGCAATCTACATCCCAAGTGCTGCAGATATTCTGAACGGATCGGTTACCTTAACTCTGACAGCATATCCATCTGCTCCATGTCCTGTTATCAGTGATGAAATGGTACTCACCATCAGCCGTCAGGCTATTGTGAATGCCGGAACTGATGCTTCCATCTGCGAAGGTGCTACCTATACCGTCAACAGTGCAACTTCCAGCTATGCAACCCTGATTACATGGATTCATAATGGCCTTGGAACACTGACTGGTGCTAACACCCTCACCCCAACCTATACTCCGGCTGCAGGTGAAACTGGTGTAATCACACTGACCCTTACTGCTACTTCCGCCGGTCCATGTGTAGATGCTACCGACCAGATGACTATTTCCATCACTCCTGCTGCTACAGTATCTGCAGGACCTGATGCCACCATCTGCGAAACAGGCAACCATACTCTTGCCGGAAGTTCAGCAACCAATGCCATCTCACTGCTATGGTCAACTTCAGGTACCGGATCCTTCAACAATGCTGCTGCACTCAATCCAATCTACATCCCGAGTGCTGCAGATATCCTGAACGGATCAGTTACCCTCACCCTATCCGTAACACCTGCTGCACCATGCGCAATTGTTACCGATGCAATGGTTCTGACTATCAGTCACCAGGCAATCGTAAATGCAGGCACTGATGCTTCAATCTGTGAAGGTTCAACCTATACCATATCTGGAGCGGCTGTTGCAAATGCAACGACCCTACAATGGACCCATAACGGACTTGGTACATTAAGCGGTGCAGGCACCCTTACGCCTACCTATACTCCGGCTGCCGGTGAAACAGGTGTTATCACCCTGACCCTGACAGCTACTTCAACTTCACCTTGTGTTGATGCAACTGACCAGATGACCATATCCATCACTCCTGCCGCAACTGTATTCGCAGGACCTGATGCTACCATCTGCGAAACAGGTACATATTCCCTGGCTAATTCGGCCGTTGCAAATGCAACGACCCTACTGTGGTCAACATCAGGTACCGGTTCATTCAACAATGCCGCCGCACTGAATCCAATCTACATCCCAAGTGCAGCGGATATCCTGAACGGAACCGTTACCCTGACCCTGACTGCAACACCAGCATCCCCATGCGCTACAGCAAGCGATGCCATGGTTCTGACGATTAACCGTCAGGCAGTTGTGAACGCCGGTACTGATGCCACAATTTGTGAGACTTCAGGAACCTATACACTCAGCAATTCGTCAGCACAGTATGCTACTGCCTATCTATGGAGCAGCAGCGGAACAGGCAGCTTCAATGATGCCAGCCTGTTGCATCCGGTTTACACACCAAGTGCTGCTGATATTCTTGCCGGAAGTGTTACAATCACAGTTACTGCAAGTTCAACCGCACCATGCGTTGATGCAACAGATGCGATGGTTCTGAACATCAACCGTCAGGCAATTGTAAATGCCGGAACAGATGCAACCATCTGTGAAACCGGTACCTACTCATTAACTACAGCTACTGCACAATATGCTACTTCCTTCCTCTGGACAACCACTGGAACAGGATCCTTCAACAATCCTACCTCACTCAACCCGGTTTACAACCCGAGTCCTAATGACGTACTCGATGGATTTGTAATCCTTACTCTGACAGCAACCTCAACAGCACCTTGTGTAAGTGCCACAGATGACATGACACTCCATATCAACCGTCAGGCCATTGTAAATGCCGGACCTGATGGAACCATTTGTGAAGGATCAACCTTTACAGTAAGCGGAGCAACATCATTGTATGCTGCATCCATTAACTGGTCACATAATGGTCTGGGAACACTGAGTGGTGCCAATACAATAACTCCGACTTATTCACCTGCAATAGGAGAAACCGGAGTTATTACCATGGTTCTGACCGGAACTTCGGTAACACCATGCCTTAGTGTAACAGATCAGATGAACATCACCATCAACCCGGGTGCAGTCGTATCAGCAGGATCTGATGCCACTATCTGTGAAACAGGAACCTATACACTCTCTGGTTCAGCTGCATCGAATTACAGCTCACTGCTGTGGACTACTTCGGGAGAAGGTATGTTCAATAATCCTGCAGGATTGCATCCTACCTATATTCCAAGTGCAAGTGACATCCTGAACGGATCTGTTGTACTTACCCTGACAGCTACAGGCATAGCACCTTGTGGAACCATAAGCGACAATATGACGCTATACATTTCACACCAGGCTATTGCCAATGCAGGACCGGATGCAACACTCTGCGAAGGATCAAGCTTTGCCGTTACCTCTGCAGCTGCTTCTTACCAGACAAGTATTACATGGACACATAATGGCACAGGTATTTTGACCGGAGCCAGCACGCTGACCCCAGTTTATACTCCAGGTATAGGTGAAACAGGTGATATTATCCTGACCTTAAGTGTAACCTCTGCTGCTCCATGTAATCCTGCATCTGATCAGATGACCCTTCACATCTATGCTTTACCTTCTGCCTATGCAGGTGTTGATACAACTATTTGTGAAGGCTCTTCCTATGCAATTCTTGGGTCAACGGCTTCCAACTTCAGTTCACTAATCTGGAGTACATCAGGAACAGGTACATTCAACAATGCAGGTGTGCTTCATCCTGTGTATGTGCCTTCACAAAGTGATGTGGTGAATGGATTCGTATTCCTGGTATTGAATGCTTACGGAAATGGACCTTGTCCGGCAGCTACTGATAGTATGCAGTTGTTCATCAACCAGGCTACTACTGCCAACGCAGGACCTGATGCCACAATTTGTCAGGGAAGTATGGGATTCACTGTAAGCGGTGCAACAGCTCAGGATTATACCTCAATCCTATGGACAACCAATGGTTTAGGTTTACTGAACAATCCGAATACGCTGAGCCCGACTTATATACCGCAAACCGGAGAAACTGGAACTATTACCTTAACATTGACTGCTTATGCAGCAGCTCCTTGTCCTGACGTAGTAGATGGTATGAACCTTACGATTCTGCCAGCTCCTGTAGCTTCAGCCGGTATTGATGACTCTATATGCGAAGGACAGGTATTCATTCCGAATACTGCCAATGCAGGGTATTATACCAACCTGATGTGGACAACCAGTGGAACAGGGTATTTCAGTAATCCAACTGCATTACATCCTACCTATACTCCAAGTGCCAGTGACATCCTGAATGAATCTGTGGTATTAACCATAACCGCCACAGGAACAGCACCATGCACAACTGTAAGCGATGATATGATGTTAATTATCCGTCGCATTCCAGTTGCCAATGCAGGTGATGATGCTGCAATCTGCCAGGGTTCTGACTTTACAGTAACTACTGCGATTGCATCCAACTACACAGGCTTGATCTGGACTCATAACGGAAATGGTAACCTGGTAAATGAAACCACTATCAATCCAACCTACCAACCTGCACCTGGTGAAACGGGAGTGGTAATTCTGACGATGACGTTATCTGGCACACCAGTCTGCGGCACCGTTTCAGATGCCATGTCGTTGAGCATCTATCCAGAACCTATGGCTGAAGCTGGTGACAATGTCTCAGGTTGCAGCAACAACCCGGTTGTTCTGAACTCTTCTATTGCCAATGGTGCAGCAAGTCTGATCTGGACAACGTCCGGTACCGGAACCTTCAACAATGCATCGTTGCTCCATGCTACCTATACCCCAAGTGCAAATGATGTACTCAGCGGAGAGGTAATTCTCACCCTCACGGTTACAGGAACTGCACCATGCGGAATCGTTGCCGATAGCCTTGTACTCACACTATACTCTGAACCTACAGCCAATGCAGGTCCGGATGCAGTTACCTGTAACAACATGCCATTCACCATCACTACTGCAACGATTACCGGAAGTGAAGATTTTGAATGGACACATAACGGTGCGGGTACGTTAAATGGTGCAGGTACACTATCACCAACCTATGTCCCCGCTTCAGCTGAATCAGGAAATGTTGTTATTACTCTGACAGTGCATGGTGCTGAGCCTTGCGGAACAGTGATTGATCAGATGGTACTGACAGTGAATCCTGTAGCGATAGTTTATGCAGGCAGCGATCTTGCAACCTGTGAAATGAGCCCGATCCAGGTATCCGGTGCAACTGCGCAGAATTACAGTTCAATACTCTGGACGACTAATGGATCAGGTACTTTCAATGATGCTTCAGTGATTAACCCTGTCTACACTCCAAGTTCTGCTGATATGTCAACAGGAATGGTAATCCTGACACTCAACATTAGCGGAATAGCTCCATGCAGCGACCTGTCAGACCAGCTGGTACTCTCCATTATCAAAACACCTGCTGTTGATGCTGGCGCAGATGCAGCCACATGTGAAGGCAATAGTTATACCATCACAGGTACATCTGCATCCAATTTCAGCTCGCTTAACTGGACTTACTCACCTTCAAATAGTGGAACTCTAAGTGGACTGGGATCACTCAATCCTACATTCACTCCGGCAGCAGGCTATTATGGTGATGTCACACTTACTATCACAGCCAGTGGCAACACTGCTTGCGGAAATGTAACGGCTACAGATCAGATGACACTTACGATTCATAAGGCTGTAACTGCCAATGCAGGTCTTGATCAGCAAATCTCAGCAGGGGCTATCACATCATTGCAGGGCTCTGCAATCGACGGTTCCGGTTTCTATGCATGGAGCTGGCAGCCAGAATCATTGCTTGAGAATCCGACTGTTATGGAACCAGTGACATTACCTATCATCACGAATACGCTCTTCACCTTAACTGTACTTGACCTTTCAACCGGCTGTACAGACAGTGATGACGTTCAAATCCTGATTGGTGGCACCAATACCGGACCTACGGCTGTTCCTGATTATGATACGACTATTGTGAACCGTTCAATCACACTGGATGTACTCTCCAATGACCTGAACCCTGAAGGTGATCCGCTTACCATCAGCTTCTGCGACTATCCGGATCATGGTATAGTAGTACTCAACTCTGACAGTACCATTACCTATACTCCATATGACGGGTATGAAGGCGATGACTCATTCTGCTACCAGATCTGCGACAATGGCGAACCAGTAAGCTGCTCAAGCAACACCGTATATATCAAGGTGAAGGCAGCCAGTATGGACGATCTGGTCATCTATAATGGAATTTCTCCCAATACTGATGGTACCAATGACGAATGGATTATCCGTGGTATTGATAAGTACCCTGATAATACGGTTCTCATCTTCAATCGTTGGGGCGACAAGATCCGTGAGTTTTCAGGATACAACAACAAAGATCAATCCTGGGATGGAACCAATGATCAGGATAAGAAAGTACCAGATGGAACTTACTTCTACATCCTTGAAATAAAGAATGTTGGAACCAGAACCGGTTGGATCTTTGTAAGAGGAAACAGTAATAGTAATTGATAAAAGATACCGTGAGGTGTGCTGCCGGATTGCAGCACCCTCATCGGTTTCACCTACGATCAAAGCTTACCGAAATACGATGCAATAATTAATGAATCTAATAAATCTTAACATGAAAAAGTTACTGCCTGTTCTGCTGATAGTAATTGCAGCCCAAGGGTTTGCACAGCAGGATCCTCTGTTCAGTCAATACATGTTCAATAAATTGGCTTTAAATCCAGCCTATGCCGGAAGCCGGGAAGTTTTATCAGTTGATGCTCTTTACAGGTATCAATGGGTAAATATTGACGGAGCGCCTCAAACCTTGAGTGCATCTATTCACACCCCCTTAAGAAATGAACATATTGGGTTGGGGATAAATGTTTATCAGGATGCTATTGGGCCAACTACAACCCAGGGAGCCCTGGCAACCTTTGCGTATCGAATCCTTTTTCCTGACGCGAAGCTCTCTTTCGGTCTTCAGGCAGGTGTAAAATATTCAGATATCTTCTGGTCGAGGATAAATCCTTATGACCTTGAAGACCCTTTGTTCCGATCACAATTGAAGAATAAGGCTGTCCCTGATGCCAATTTCGGGATCTATTATTATTCAAAAAAATACTATTTCGGCCTGTCCTCAAAACAATTGCTGCAAAACCAGATGAGCATTGTTAAAGTTAATGGGCATGATGAATTTACAAAGCTACTCCGACATTTCTATGGTATGGCTGGCGCCGCATTTGCGATTTCCGACGGCCTGGTCTTCCGACCTTCCGTCCTGGTCAAATTTGTCAGGAATTCACCGCCACAGATGGATTTGAATGCAAGTTTTTTGATTTCCAATACTTTTTGGCTTGGAGCCTCTTACAGGACAGAAAAGGCAATTTCACTCATGACGGAATTCAGCCTGTCCGAAAACCTAAGGCTAGGATATTCCTATGACCTTTGGCTCAATGAATTGCAGGGATATAATAAAGGATCTCATGAAATTCGCCTTGGATTTGACTTTGATCTGTTAAAGAAACGAATGCTCACACCAAGGTATTTCTAGAAAGGGTTCTGGGCATTAATCACCGGATGACAGAGCCGGTGGTTTTGCCCTCCCCTTTGTTTGAAATAAATAATTAAAGCCTCACAATTTTGAAACAATACCTTTCCCCGGCCTAAATACTACTATTATGAAAAAGATCATCCTCTTTTCGCTTTCCATCCTTCTGATCAGCATTCAACTTAATGCGCAACCTATCCGGAGAGCCCAGAAAAACATGAAGCTGTATAATTACTCAAAGGCGGTGCGAATCCTGAATAAGGCTGTCGACAAACCAAAGTATAAAAATGAAGCTATACCATTGCTTGCAGAATGCTATCGAATGCAACAGGATGTATTCAATACAAAAGCCTGGTATGCCCGTTCAATAGCACTTCCTGGAGCAAAACCAGAGTGGTATTTCAATTATGCCCAGGCATTAAGGACAACAGGCGATTATACTCAAGCCAGGGAGATGTTCAAGAAATATTCAGCCCTTGAACCCGGAGACAGCAAAGCATTATTATTTGCTGCATACTGCGACAGTGCAGCCATCCAATGGAAATCAAGAGTACCCGGTTATGAAGTCAAATCTGTTTCCGGGATCAACTCAAAACAAAGTGACTTCGGACCTGCCTTTTATAATGGAATGCTTGTATTTGCATCCGACAGGAATCAAAACCTGGATGAAAGTAATTATGGCTGGACAGGAAGAGGCTACCTCGATATCCTCAGTTCCAATCCTGAAGCACCGGGTGAATTCTGGGGAGACTTAAAAACACCATCTTCCATTAAAGGCAGGTTTAATCAATCTTTTCATGACGGACCGGCATTCTTTGTAGAAAACAAGTTCGTTTACTTCACCCGCACTTACAATGACAAAGCAAATAAGCAGGATAATATCAAGACAAACCTGTTAAAAATCTTCTACTCAACCTATGAAAATGGAAAATGGAGCCAGCTTCAGCCATTTTTCCTTAATAGCCCCGACTTCTCAGTAGGTCATCCCACATTAAACCCTGAGGGAAATCTCCTTTGTTTTGCCAGTGATATGCCTGGAGGAGCCGGAGGAACTGACCTTTGGCTATGTAAGAAAGAAGGTGAGAACTGGAGTCAACCGATTAACCTCGGATCTAAAATCAATACTTCCGGGGAAGAAATGTTTCCCTCCATTCAATCAGATGGTAGCCTCCTGTTTGCCTCTGATATGTTACCCGGCTATGGAGGTCTCGATATATTTGAAGCAAAAGCAACTGCTGAAGGTTGGTCAGATCCTGTAAATGCCGGAATTCCTTTAAATAGTTCATTTGATGATTTTGCCATGAATTATGCGCCTGGGACAAAAAATGGCTTCTTCTCGTCAAATAGGCCGGGAGGTGCAGGTAGTGATGATATTTACGCTTTCAAAAAACTCGACATTCCAACACCAGTAATTCCTATTCCGGTTGAAACCCCAAAACCAGCTTTCATCAGTGGAATAGTGAAAGATAAAACCACCATGCTTCCCATCGCAGGTGCAACAGTTTTCATCTTCAATCCCAACTCAGGGAAAGTAAATGTGCTTAAAACAGGAGCTGATGGACAATATAAACTCCTGGTTGAAAGGGCTGCAGAATATACGGTTAAAGCGATGAAACCAAAACATATTTCAGATTGCACACCTCTTTTGGTGACAGAGATAATACCTGGTACAACTGTGAATGCGCCAAGGGAATTATTGCTTGATAAACTGGAAGTGAACCGGACTTTTAAAATTGATAACATCTATTACGATTTCAACAAATTTGATATCCGTGCTGATGCAAAACCAGAACTTGACAAACTGGTGCGAATCATGAACGAAAACCCGATCAATGTTGAGTTAGGCTCACATACCGATAGCAGGGGTTCTTTTGCCTATAATGACAAACTCTCGCAAAACAGGGCCCAATCAGCTGTGAATTACATCGTTTCAACTGGTATAAATTCGTCGAGGATTACGGCAAAAGGATATGGTGAGCATCAGTTAACCAACGAATGTGCTGATGGTGTCAAGTGTTCCGATGAGCAGCACCAGGCCAACCGCAGAACAGAATTTAAAGTTATTGGATATACTGCTCCAACAACCATTATGGATCAGTTTGATCCTGAAAAGTTTAGCAATGGAGAAGAGTTGGATGCCAGGTTAATGCCGGGAGGCTTCTTTAACCCTTGTAAATAATTTAGGAAAGTCTGAAAAAAAAAAAAAAAAAAAAAAAAAAAAAAAAAAAAAAAAAAAAAAAAAAAATGCAACGGCTGCTTTTCAGTTATAGGAGTTTATCTGTTTGTATAATCTTCTATATAAATGGATTATTGACAATTTCATAGCCAATAGAAGTTTCAGGACCATGTCCCGGATAAACGATGCAATCTGATGGCAGCGTAAATAATTTTTGCTGAATACTTTCCCTGAGAAGATCAAAATCTCCTGTTGGTAAATCTGTTCTGCCAATACTGTTTTGGAAAAGCACGTCTCCGGTAATGACAAAATTTTGCTGATCACAAACCAGGCTAATACTTCCATCTGCATGTCCCGGCGTATACAACACCCTCAATTCGAAGCCCTCAGCAAGTAATATATCGCCTTCTTCAACAAACAACTCCGGTTTCTTCACTTCATTAACATTTAAACCAAACACAGAAGCAAACTCCTTCGCTGTTTCCCAGAAAATTGCACCTCTCCGATGCGCAGTAGGCTTGAGTCCGTAAGTATTGCAAACAAAAGCATTCCCCAGGATATGATCTACATGACTATGAGTATTCACCAGCATAACAGGTGTAAGATGAAAATCATGGATGAATCCTGATAATTCCTTTTCTTCCTTGCTATTCGAACATGCAGGGTCAACAATGATGCATTCCCGGCTCTTGCCTGAAATAACATAGGTATTAACAGCGAATGAGTTAAAAACAAACCGTTGAACAGCAATCATATCAATTATGTATACTATTTTTGCTGATGTAAAGTTATCAATAATTAATGGTTGAAACAATTCAAATGCTCAGCCGTTTAATTATTATTACTTCAGCTGCCCTAATTTCTGGTCAAACTCATGCTGCAAAAGGATTCCATAACTCCTCCAAAAAAACCAGGTATATTCTTCCTGGTGCTAATGCTTTGGCTGGTTTCACCTTCTTTATACTCTCAATTTTACAATGGGTCACAACTTACTTTCGGGAAGAACCGGGTACAGTATAGTGACTTCTTATGGACCTATTTCCGGTTCAATAATTTTGATGTTTATTATTACCTGAATGGGAAAGAACTTGCATTACATACTGCAGAATATGCCAGATCATATCTTCCGGAGATAGAGAAAAAGCTGGAAACAACCCTCGATTCTAAGATCCAGTTCATCATCTATAATAACTTCAATGACCTTAAACAGAGTAACCTTGGATTGCTTAGCCAGACTCAATATAATACCGGCGGAGTAACACATATCATCGGGCATGATATATTCCTCTATTTTGATGGGAATATGAACAATTTTGATCGACAAATCCGTGCAGGTATAACCCGTATGTTGCTTGACGGAATAATTTTCGGAGAATCTATTGGCTCCCAGGTGAAAAATAGCACCCTCATCAATCTGCCTGCATGGTTTTCCGATGGACTTGTATCCTATTACAGCCGCAACTGGGATACAGAACTTGATAATATTCTGAAAGATGGCATTATGAGCGGGAAATACAGAAAATTTAATCATCTGTATGGAGCTGATGCTGTTTATGCCGGGCATTCAATCTGGAGATTTATTGCGGAGAAATATGGTCCTGAGAATATTGCCAACATTGTCTATATGACCCGTGTGAACAGGAGTGTAGAAAGTGGATTTCTATATGTGCTTGGCGTCTCCTTTAAAAACATCATCAAAGAATGGGAAGTGTGGTACAAAGACATTTATTCTCAGCAACCCCCAGCTTCCGAAAAAAGCTTTGGTTCTCCCATAAAATCAAAGATAAAAACAGACAGGGTTTATGACAAAGTCAAGCTGAGCCCTGATGGAGAAAATCTTGTTTATACCTCCAATAGCATTGGACTCTATAAGGTGCACCTCTATAATACTGCCAGTGGTAAAGTAAAGAAAATCTTCAGAAAAGGGTTCCGTTTGGATGAGAAAGTGGATTATTCCTATCCCTTACTTGCCTGGCATCCTTCCGGACAGTTGCTTACTATGATTTTGGAATCCAAAGGATTAATTTTCCTTTATTCCTATGATCTGGAAACACGGAAATGGACACATCAGAATATTTTTGGCTTTCAGAAAATCCTTGACTTTTCTTATTCTCCTGATGGACGATCCTTTGTTTTTTCTGCAGTCCAAAAAGGCCAATCTGATATTTACCTTTACAATATTGCAGCAAATACCTATGAACAACTCACCCGTGATATTTATAACGACCTGAATCCACGCTTCCTTTATAAAAGCAGTCGAATTATTTTCAGCTCCAACAGGCCTCATGATACGCTGAAAATTGTGAAAGATGAGATGGTGACATATGATGGAATGGAGAACCATGACCTCTTTGTCTTTGATATCAAAAACAGGTCCCGGATGTTGAACAGGATTGAAAAGACACCTCTTGCGAATGAAGTTCAGCCCATGTCCTACACACCCGGCACTTTCACCTACCTGAGTGATGCTAATGGAATCTATAACCGTTATGTGGCAAAATTCGATAGCGCAATATCCTATATCGACACCACGGTGCATTACAGGTATTTTGCCAGGGCTTACCCGATATCAGACCTGGAAAGGAGTATACTTACCCAGGATGTAAGTGTTGTTTCCGGCAAATCGGCAGAAGTAGTCTTTGATAAAAAGAAATATCACATCTATCTGAATGATTTACCTTCTGAGCAGGCATCACCCGTTAGCCTAAGCACAACAAGCTATATGCTATCGAAGGAAATCAAGGCAAAGGAAGAGGCTGAAGCAAAAGAGAAGCAGAAAAAGGAGTCTTCAGTCAAAACAAGGAGGAAAAAATTCGTAAACGTATATGAAGAAGACCTACCTATCCGTCAATCGGATAGCCTTGGGATTGACCTCAACAATTACCAGCTTTCCGGCAAAGTAACTCAACAAAAGCCTTCCTTGCTGAAGGAAGACAAATTCGGTCGTTGGGTGCCAGCCAATGAAAAGGCTAAACCACCAAAACCAAGGAATTATAATGTTGAATACACCATCAACCAATTGGTTGGACAGCTGGATTTCTCTTACCTGAACATGAGTTATCAGCCTTTCATAGGCTATGCCGGACCAGTATTTCAGAATCCACCTACCAATGCCTTGTTTACTATCGGGGCCACCGATCTGTTGGAAGATTACAGGATCATAGGTGGAGTAAGGCTAAATTCGGACCTCAACAATAACGAATATCTCCTTGGGTTTGTCAATCTGAAGCGCCAGACAGACAAGGAAATCTATTTTCACAGGAATTCCTTTGATGTAGCATATTCCAATGCATATGTCAGGCATAGAATTCATGAATTGCATTATATATTGCGATATCCATTCTCTGAAATCTTTGCTATAAAAGGAACAACAAGTCTTCAATATGATAAATCCATTGTTCTCGCCCTCGACCAGGCAACGGCCCAAATGAAAGATAAAAATGATGTCTGGGGCATCGTGAAAGGAGAATTGGTTTTTGATAACACAAGGAGCCTTGGCACCAATCTCTATCAAGGGATGCGGTATAAGGTATTTGGAGAATATTACCGGTTAATAGCTGATGGTGGAACCAATATGACAGTGGTGGGTTTCGATTTCAGGCATTATACCCGAATTCACCGTTCATTTATCTGGGCCAACCGGTTCGCCGGGAGTACATCTTTCGGAAAAAGTAAACTGCTTTACTACCTTGGCGGAGTTGATAACTGGTTGATTCCTGGCTTTGATGACAGGAATCAAATAGACTATTCCCAGAACTATGCTTTTCAAACCCTTGCTACCAATATGAGGGGATTTAAGCAGAATGTCCGTTCCGGAAACACTTTTGCAGTGCTCAATTCGGAATTAAGGTTGCCGGTTTTCAAGTATTTTTTCAACCGTCCATTAAAATCTGATTTCCTCAATAATTTTCAGGTCGTTGGATTCGGGGATCTGGGCGCAGCCTGGAAAGGCTTGAATCCATTGTCGGAAGAAAACACTTTCTATACCCAGTATATCTATCGTCCCCCATTGTATGTTACAGTCCAGGTTCAGAAAAGCCCAATGGTAGCCGGGTATGGGTTTGGATTGAGGAGTAGCCTCCTGGGGTACTTCCTTCGTGCCGACTGGTCATGGGGTATTGAAGATAATGTAATCCAGCCCCGACAGTTCTACTTATCATTGAGTCTTGATTTCTAGTCAGAGACTCCAATACTCACTTTAAAAATTGTACGTATGAGTTTACAGGCAATAGTAATTCTATTACTGATTGGCCTAGCTGCCGGCATTTTCGGCGGGATGGTCGGTTTGGGAGGCGGAGTAATCATGATCCCGGCACTCATTTATTTTATGGGAATGTCACAGATGGAAGCACAAGGCACAAGTCTGGCTGTAATGATCCCTCCGGTTGGTATATTTGCAGTCATGAATTATTACAAAGCAGGAAATCTGAACTTTAAATATGCCCTGTTAATTGCTATAGCATTTACCATTGGAGGATATTTCGGGTCAAAGCTTGCATTAAACCTCCCTGTTTCAACAGTGAAAAAAATCTTTGGATTTGCAATGATCATTATTGCATTGAGAATGATTATTAAAAGCTGATGAATCAGACCATAGTATATATTTGAAAGCGTAATTAAAGCAGGTTTATTATGGAACCCATTGACAGGAGAATCACCCGATTCTTTCAGAAACATCATATCTTCACCCTGGCAACTGCTTCAGGTAACATTCCTTATGTTTGCACCTGTTTTTATGTATATCTTGAGCCTTTAAACCGCATTATTTTTACTTCTGATTATGACACCCGTCATATAAGGGAATTAGATGGACAACCCCTGGTTTCAGGTGCTATTGCTTTAGAAACACTCATTATTGGACGTATCCAGGGAATACAGTTTACAGGAAGAGCATCTGAACTCAAAAATGAAGATTACGAGCTTGCATTAAAGGCTTATCTGACCAAATTTCCCGTGGCAGCTTTTAAAGAATTAGCACTTTGGGGGATAGATTTGGATTTTATTAAGATGACGCATAATCAACTGGGCTTCGGAACGAAACTCATATGGAATAAAGAAAATGAAGATGCCAATTCAATGATACCATGATGAAGCACCCATAAAGGGATACATTTTATGCTGTATTTTTCTTGCTCTGTCGAAATATTATTATTGTATTTATAGTCATATTTTATTGACTTTTCTGAAAGCAGCCAATAGCAAGGCATTCACTAGTTATTAAGATTTCTATTTTCTGTATCTCAGTAGTTTAACACTTCCTAAAGAGTATATTGTTAATAAAACATTTTGTTTGTTGGGAGTTCCTTGTTGTAAATTGGTCCTGCAGTTCACCAGTTGAGTTACCAACGTGTAACAACTGATTATCAGGTTATTGGCTACTAATGAAAAAGAATATTACGGGAATGGATAAACATTTGGATGCAAATTTGTTTTCAATCATAGATTCTTCACTCGAAGATGACGTGAAGAATGGTTTCTACAACAAAGTTCTCGAGAATAGACACAGGCCGGAAATATTGGCTGAACCTGAGGCCGAACCAGCTGTTTATACTTTGGCACAGAATGAATTAAACAAACCGATGCAACCAAAAGAAAATATTTTAACACTAAATGAATTGAAGGCCTACTCTCTCATGAAGAGGTTCAGGCGGCTGCCACAGAATATTTCAAGGGCGACACCCTGGCAGCCAATGTATGGATGAATAAATATGCGTTGAAGGACAGTGATGGAAACATCTATGAACTTACACCCGATGATATGCATCGGAGGTTAGCCTCAGAAGTTGCCCGAATTGAAAAGAAATATGCAAATCCTTTGAGTGAAGATGAAATCTTTGAACTTTTCAGGGATTTTCGTTACATCATTCCACAGGGAAGCCCAATGGCAGGAATTGGCAATAATTTCCAGGTTTCATCGCTTTCAAACTGCTTTGTAATAGGTGGTGATTCAAACCAGGATTCCTATGGTGCAATCATGAAAGTGGATGAAGAGCAGGTTCAGCTCATGAAACGTCGTGGCGGCGTTGGTCATGACCTCTCTCATATCCGTCCTTCAGGAAGCCCGGTAAAAAATAGTGCATTATCGTCAACCGGAATTGTACCTTTTATGGAACGCTACAGCAATTCCACCCGTGAAGTTGCTCAAGACGGCCGCAGAGGTGCTTTGATGCTTACCATCTCCATAAAACATCCTGATTCTGAAAACTTTATCGATGCCAAACTGGTTCAGGGTAAAGTAACAGGGGCTAATGTATCAGTGAAAATTGACGATGAATTCATGAAAGCTGTTAAAGAAAATCGCAGCTATCGTCAACAATATCCAATTGACTCAAATAACCCGATTAAAACCCAGGACATAGAAGCAAGAAAACTATGGGATAAAATTATCCACAATGCCTGGCAATCAGCAGAACCCGGAGTTCTTTTCTGGGATACAATTATTCGTGAAGCAGTGCCAGATTGCTATGCTGACCTGGGATTTAAAACACAGTCTACCAACCCCTGTGGTGAAATTCCGCTATGCCCTTACGACAGTTGCCGCTTGCTTGCATTGAACCTCTATAGCTACGTTGAAAATCCATTCACCCCTAAAGCCTCCTTCAACGCAGAACTTTTCTCCAAACATTCCCGTTATGCCCTCCGTATTATGGATGACATCATCGATCTTGAGATGGAGAAAATTGATGGCATTCTTGCTAAAGTAAATGCTGACCCCGAGGACACTGAAATAAAACGTACAGAAAGCCTGCTTTGGGAAAAAATCCGTGAAAAAACCCTCCAGGGCCGTCGCACTGGAATTGGGATCACAGCCGAAGGTGATATGCTTGCCGCACTAGGGTTACGCTATGGCACACCTGATGCAACAAATTTTAGTGTGAATGTTCACAAAGCACTCGCTATCGACGCTTATGCATCCTCCGTTGACCTGGCTGCTGAACGTGGAGCTTTCCCTATTTTCGATATAGAAAGAGAAAAGAACAATCCTTTCATCAATAGAATTAAAGAAGCAGCTCCCGAGGTTTACGAAAAAATGTCACGCTTCGGACGCAGAAATATCAGTATGCTCACTATTGCACCAACAGGAAGTGTAAGCATCTGTACCCAAACATCCTCCGGCATTGAACCGGTGTTCATGGTAAGTTACAAACGCCGTCGCAAAGTTAATCCCAACGACCGCAACGTTACAGTGACTTTCGTTGATGAGATTGGTGATTCCTGGGAAGAATATAATGTTTTCCATCCAAAATTCCTCGACTGGATGAAGGAAAACGGTTTCGATGTAGCTGCAGCCAATAGCTACAGTGATGAAGAATTGAATACCATCATACAACAATCGCCTTATTTCAAGGCTACCTCCAACGATATCGACTGGGTTGCCAAAGTTAATATGCAGGGAGCCATCCAGAAATGGGTTGATCATAGTATCAGTGTTACCGTGAACCTACCTTCCGACGTAACAGAAGAACTCGTAAGCGACGTATATCTCACTGCCTGGGAAAGTGGCTGCAAAGGAATGACAATCTATCGCGATGGATCACGTTCAGGTGTTCTGGTAAGCAACGATTCCAAAAACTCCGAAGAAGTAACCGAATTCAAAGAAACCAAAGCCCCTCCAAGACCTGATACATTGGAAGCCGACGTTGTTCGCTTTACAAATGAAAGTGAAAAATGGATTGCAGTGGTTGGTTTACTCAATAACAAACCTTACGAAATATTTACAGGTAAAAGTGAAGATTTCTTCCTGCCTGAGTGGGTGGAAAAAGGATGGGTAATCCGTCAGAAACGTGAAGGAGAACGCACCTTGTATAACTTCCGCTACCAGGATCGCCAGGGGTACAGGATTACCTATGAAGGCCTCTCCCGCACCTTTGAAAAAGAATATTGGAACTACGCAAAACTAATTTCAGGTATCCTTCGCCACGGCATGCCTCTTCCTTATGTAGTGAGCCTTATTGAAAACCTTACTTTCGACAAAGACTATATCACTACCTGGAAAAATGGTGTTGTCAGGACTCTCTCCCGCTATATCAAAGATCCTCAGGAAATCGGGGAAACCTGTCCAAAATGTGAATCCGAAAGCTCCCTTTACCGCAAGGAAGGTTGCATATATTGCAAAAACTGCGACTATTCGGGGTGCTGGGTGCTGGGTGCTGGGTGCTGGGTGCTGAGTGCTGAGTGCTGGGTGCTGAGTGCTGAGTGCCGGGAATACCCAAGAGTAGGCTTGGCTGATAGAACCCGGATCCGTTGGTTAAGGGAAGACACAATTATATTTATTTGTGCAATTTGTGTAATCAGCTTCTCAGTATTGTATCATATCCTTCATTAACTCTCATGCACCATCAAAGAACCCAGCACTGTGCACTCAGCACTCGGCACTCAGCACTCAGCACAGACTAAAAATGGAGCTTATGATAATCGAAAGTCTTATTGTCCCTGTAGCTATGCACCTTGGCAGCAATTACAAGGAAAATTTTCAGGTCATTGGCTTCAAACCAGGCGATGGCATCAGGTTTACGATTGCAGGCATCAGCAAGCATAGCAAGGAGTTTGAAGTCATTCCTCACTAACCAGATATAAGCTTCTACCTTACCATCAATAGCCTGGTCCAGGGCGGCCAATTCCGGGTATCCACTCTTCATCAACCAGCCCATGGCCTGGTCACTTCCACAAATTGCACTTGACAGGGCCGCCAGCTCGGGATACCCATTACTAAGCAACCACTGATGTATTTCAGTATTGCCACTAAGAGTCTCAGCAAATGCAATCAGGATTTTTGGAGGATAATCCAACATAGCAGCTAATTTGAAGAATAAAGTTACAACATTCCCGGGCAATTTCTAACGTCTTTCCAGGATAATGTATTGCTCAAATCTGGTACAATTGTATCGTAAAAGTTCATCTTTAAAACACCTCAGCCTTTATTCCAATGGCCTCAACCCTGGCAGCTATTGAACTCAGTTGATCTGTACTGATCTTTTCCAGATTGGCAAATGGAGTCAGCCGATCGATAGGGTATAGCATTACCAATTTAGGCTGTATCCTTTCCAGATGGCTTAGCCATGCATCAACCTCGTGAGGAAGGGTGTTGTCAATTAAATTATTGGAAACAATGCCTTTCAGGAAGAGGGATTGGATTGTAAGATTGCCATTGAATATCATCAACTGATCTACAACCTCTTGTAGGGTAATAGGACTCATCGGTCGGTTAATCAGCTGGAACATAGCATCTGTACCGGCATCGAGTTTCAGTACATTATTATCGATCTTCAGCAGCGATTCTCGGATATGTGCCCTCTTCAAAAGGGTGGCATTGGATAATACTGTAATCTTTGCATCTGGAATCAATTGGTTGCGCAGAAGGATAACTTCATCAATGATTTGTGGAAACTCGGGATGCATTGTGGGCTCACCATTCCCGGCAAAAGTAATGGAGTCAGGTTCAAGCGGAGTTCCTTTCAGATCTTTTAAGCGTTGCTCAAGTGCCGAAAGAATCTGATTCTTTTTAAACAATTCCGGCTTTACCCCTTTCATTTTAGCTGTCAGGCCACATTCACAATATACACAATCAAATGAACAAAACTTCGATTCAAGAGGTAAGAGATTAATCCCCAGTGAAATACCAAACCGACGGCTTTTAATCGGACCAAAAATAATCTCATCGAATAGCATACCTCTCAAATTTCAGATTTCAGACAAAATTACAGATTCGTTCAATTGATTTGAGGATCAGATCATGTGATTTATTGACCCAATTTAGTCGGATGGATACGATGACTCACATCTGGATTAAAAAATGATTATTTTTGAAAAGTAAAATATCCTGAATGATCACCCTTGACCAGATAAAAGCCCCGATTGCCTCTCATATAGACGAATTCGAAAAGCATTTCCGTAGTTCGATGAAAAGCCCGGTACCCTTACTGGATACCATTACCCGTTATATAATCAAAAGGAAAGGCAAACAAATGAGGCCAATGTTTGTATTCCTTTCAGCAAAGGTGTGCGGAGAAGTGGGTGAAAGCACCTTCCGAGCTGCATCCCTTATCGAACTGTTACATACTGCAACACTTATACATGATGATGTAGTTGATGACTCAAATGAGCGAAGAGGGTTTTTCTCGCTCAATGCCCTCTGGAAAAATAAAATCGCAGTTCTCGTTGGCGATTTTCTCCTCTCAAAAGGTTTATTACTTGCACTGGAACACGATGAAGTACAGCTACTTAAAATTGTTTCCAATGCTACAAAGGAGATGAGTGAAGGGGAATTGCTTCAAATCGAAAAAGCCAGGCATCTCGATATAGAAGAATCCATTTACTTTGAGATCATCCGTAAGAAAACAGCGTCTTTAATTGCCTCCTGCTGCGCCAGTGGTGCCAAATCAGTTGGCGCTTCCGACGAGGTTGTCAGAAAAATGTATCAATTTGGACAGGATGTTGGAATAGCATTCCAGATCAAGGACGACCTTTTCGATTACGAGAAAAACCTCAACACCGGCAAGCCCAGTGGAATTGATATCAAAGAGAAGAAAATGACCCTTCCCCTGATCTATATGCTCAATAATTCGAGCTGGTCCGAAAAGAGAAGAGCCATCAATATTGTGAAAAATCATAACAATGACCCGGAAAAAGTAGCAGAACTTATCAGGAAGGTGAACGAAAGCAAGGGAATTGATTATGCCATTCAAAAAATGAAAGAATATCAGAGCAAGGCTTTCGAACTTTTATATACCTTCCCTGAAAGTCCATCACGTTGTTCCCTCGAACAATTAGTGATGTTTACCACCGAACGAAAACACTAAATACTGAAGTTATCCGTTAATGTTTCCGTACCTTTTATCCTGAATCAGCACGCAATTGTTCTTTATTCCAAGCCAGTATCAATGAATTTCAGAATCTTTTTCTCCCTGTTTCTAATGGCCTGTATGAGTGTTTCTTACGGTCAGCAAAGTACTGAAAGGCACGCCAATGGGAACAAAAAAGCTGAAGGGATGCTAAAGGATAGCCTTAGGGAAGGCTTATGGTATGGATTTGACGAAAACGGCTTTAAGAATGATGAAACTTTTTATATAAAGGGCATAAAAGAAGGCAAAACCATTCGTTTTCACAGCAATGGAAAGAAGGAGTTTGAAGGTACCTATAAAGTTGGCAAATTAAATGGTACAGTCCAGGGTTGGAATGCTGATGGTGGAATCGATATGAAGGGCCGAATAAAAGATGATCTCCAGGATAGTACATGGTGTTTTTATCATCCCAATGGAAATTTAGGAAGCACTGGTCCGTTTATAGAAGGAAAACAACAAGGCCTATGGTCATATTTCTATGACACAGGAGAACGCTGGAAAACGGGGATGCTCCGGGATGGTAAAAAAAATGAACAATGGTCTTTCTTTTATAATGATGGCAAAATTCACCATACAGGCGAATATATCAGCGACAAGGAACATGGAATTTGGGTGAGCTGGTTTCAAAATGGACAGGTTAAAGACTCCGGAAATTATGATACCGGGAAAATGGTTAATACCTGGAAAGCCTGGTTCGAAAATGGCAGAAAACAATATATTGCCCATTATTCAGATGGCAAAAAACATGGGACATATCAAGCCTGGTATGAGAATGGAAAAAGAAAATCTGAAGGCTCTTTTACCAATGATCTGAAAAATGGACGCTGGACTGAATGGTATGATAACGGGCAAATCAGTGAAACAGGAACTTACGTAGCTGGAGAACGGGAAGGGAGTTGGGCATATTTTGATCCGGATGGAGTGAAAATCCGGGAAGAGAGTTTCCGTAAAGGACGGCAACATGGAAGATGGGTTTCATATTATGCCAATGGCAGCGAACAGGGAGAAGGCTCTTATATCGATCAGAAAAAAGAAGGTATCTGGCAATATTGGGATGTAAATGGGAAGCTGATCTACCGAGCTGAATTCAAAAATGGAGAAAAAATTAAGGAAAAGAAATACGACACTGATAGGAAATAATCTCTACGCTTAGTCCTGCTGAGGACTATTTATCCTGTTTATTCACTTTTCCCTTAAACAATGAAGAGATTATTGTTCCTCCTGTCCATTTCGTGCTTTGTCTGCACTCCTTTATTCTCACTGGCTCAGAATTCACATCCGGAAAATGTCAGTCCGCAGGCCTGTCTTACCACTACTGAGCAGTATCTTGCCAAAATGATCAATGCATATCGTGTAAGTGAGGGTTTGCCGGCACTCCCATATTCCTATTCATTAAGCTTGGTTGCAGGTATTCATTGCCAGGATCTGTATGAATCCTATACACATTCAGGAAGATGTAATTTACATAGCTGGTCAGATAAGGGTTCCTGGACTTCATGCTGTTATACCGATGACCATAAAAAGGCTGAATGTATATGGAATAAACCCAGGGAGTTAACCTCCTATCAGGGGGATGGATTCGAAATTGCATATTATACAACAAGAGCCCTTGAAGATCCGAAAGAATATGCAAGTGATATCCTCGAAAGTTGGAAGGGCAGCCCGGGCCATGATGCTGTGATTATTAATAAGGGAATTTGGAAATCAGTGGAATGGAATGCAATGGGAATAGGGATTGTAGATGGATATGCAACGGTTTGGTTCGGAAAATTGGCAGATCCGGCCGGAGTTCCCGATCTTTGTGAAGATAATTAATTCAAAATGAATCTGTTTATGAAATACCTGGCAACTGTCCTTCTATTTTTCATCATCATACAATCGTCTGTAGCACAAAGATTTACAGGTGGGATTACCGCCGGTTTAACTGCCACCCAGGTGGATGGAGATACCTATAAAGGATACAACAAAGCCGGGCTAACTGTAGGAGGCTGGGTGAATATCTCCTTGAGTGATCATTCAGCATTTCATACCGGAATCAACTATATTCAAAAAGGGAGCCGTCACAATCCGGATTATGATAAAGGTGACCTTGATAAATTGATCATCCGGCTTGGTTATGTTGAGATGCCGTTGCTTTACCAGTATAAGCTGAAAAGTGGATTCTTCCTGGAAGCAGGTACATCAATAGGGGTCCTGCTGCACAGCTATGCAGAATTCAATCTTTTAGAACAGCCTAATAATCCTTTCAGATTGATGGATGTCTCATTCCAGGCAGGGATTGGCTATAAGCTGAATGATCGCTGGAAAGCCGGTATCAGAAGTGGAAATTCAATGGCTTCCATAAGAAAGGAAAGGGTTGATGGTGATCGCAGGCGGCTTTTTGGTTATGGACAGTATAATAGTGTTTTAGCTATTGAACTGGCATATTCTCTCTAACAATTCTGCGTTCTTCATGTTAATTAATTATAAGGCTAATCCCATAGAGAATGTTGAAATCAGAAAAGCATAAAATTGTAATTGGTGTCACCGGCGCCAGTGGAGCGATTTATGCAAAGGTTCTTTTTGACAGGATTGCCCGGCTTCAGGAACAGGTAGAGACTGTTGGAGTGCTGTTTAGTAAGAATGCCAGGGATGTTTGGACCTATGAATTGGAGAATAAGGATTTTGAGCATCTGCCTTTCAGGGTTTATGAACCGATGGATTTTCATGCTCCTTTTGCTTCAGGATCAGCAGGTTTTGATGCAATGATAATATGTCCGTGCAGTGTTGGAACCCTGGGTCGTATTGCTTCCGGCATATCCAACGACCTGATGACCCGGGCGGCCGATGTAATGCTGAAAGAAAGGCAAAAGCTCATCCTTGTGGTTCGCGAATCGCCCTACAACCTTATTCATATTAACAATATGAGAACTGTAACGGAAGCCGGAGGGATTATTTGTCCAGCCACACCCTCCTTTTATAGCAGGCCCAATACCTTCGAGGAACTTGCTGCAACCGTTGTCGACAGGGCTCTTGTCCTGGCCGGACTCAGGATTGATTCCTTTCGTTGGGGACAGAATGATCGGATGTGATCTTCCGAAATTATAGCATGCCCATTACATTGGCATCTTACTGCGATCAATTTTCTCCGGGGGAAGTAAATTCTTTTCTGTCAGCACCTGGTAAATCTGTCGAAAAACCAGGATTTGAGAAGGCAGTAAGTCAGTTAGTTCAATCATCAGGGGTTGTTGTCCTTCATCGTTTTTCCTGATTTTCAGACGATAAACATTAACTTTCTTGATTCTACGGCCCATCCTGTGGACTTCCAGTGTTTCTTCCATTTCGATCAGATCGATTTCACTAAAAGGGATGATTTCTTCATGTCTGCTCTCTGCTTGGATCAAAGGAAAAAAAACACCCGCTCCATGTGAATAAATCCTCAGGCCGGCAATATAATCAACCCCGAATTTCCTGACGAACCAACTGACCGAAAGGAATAAAAGCATGGGAAATATCAGAATTATGATTGTCCAGGTACCTAAAACACCTTTCAAACCTGCAAATAGAATAAATATGCCTAACAAAAGGGCAAAAATTGCAGAGATCCGGCCTAACCAAAGTTGTGCGTTCCTGCTTTTTGGAGAAGGTAAAATCTCAAGGATAAGTTCATTCATAACCAAAAGATTGGGTTATTAAATCTAACCCATTAAAAATTAATAAGATAGTTCAACCTTATCGTCAAATTTCTACCAGTCCACCTGCCGTCTTCTAATTGGCATGGTCATGCAACGGCAACCACCCCCTCCCCTGGAAAGCTCGGCTCCATCGATGGTTACAATATACTTATTATAATTTCCGGGGTCAACTTTCCCATGGATCACATCATTGGCTTTCAGTACCTCATATCCATGCTGATTCAACTCTTCAATGGTATGTATATTTCGTCCATAACCAACGATCTTTCCCGGTCCAACAGCGAAGAAATTAGCCCCGCTATGCCATTGTTCCCTTTCCTGGTTCACGATATCTTTCCTTCCACCGCAATACAATAACTCCAGATCCATCCCCAATTCACGCAGGATAGATGGAATATTTTCCACTTCGCGAATGGATTTTACCTTTCCATTATGAATACTGATATGAATGGTAAGGTATCGTGATGGATGCATCACCAGGGGTTCATAGATCATGCACTGGTTTCGGTCAAGAAATGTAAAAACCATATCCAGGTGGATAAACGACTCAGGATTATGTGGCAACTCCTGGACAATGATATGCCTGGTAACATTCTTTTTCCGATAATATTCAATAATGAAATCTATACCTTTCGAAGTAGTCCTCGGCCCAGTACCAATCAGTAAAATGTCTTCCCTGGCCACCAGGAAATCTCCGCCTTCGAAACTGAACTCCTTACAGAAATGCTTACTTTCTTCCGGATGAATGGTTTTAGCCTGGAAAAGCGGATGCATGGTAAATATTGAATCCATGATCAGTGACTCCCTTTCCCTGATACGACTTGCCATCCTGCTGATCAAAACCTTGTCAAGGATCGCAACTGAAGCATCCCTTGTAAAAAAGAAGTTATGTAAAGGTTCCAGGGAATAACGGTCTTTCGATAGAAACCGGGTAAGATTGTCCTTCTTCATTTCAATACCTTCAATCAGAACAGTGGCCAGTTTCTCCGACTTGAACACCATCAGTTCCTCCTGAAGGAAAACTCCCTGTCGTTCCTGATCACAAATCCGCTTTATGATGGTTTCTTTATTCCTATCATTTTTCAGGATGTCGATGAGTAAATCTTTTACCTGCAATGTTTTGGTGACTTTCGAAAGGAATCCTTTGAACTGGTTATATTCCTTTAGTGCCACTGAAAGATTAAGGATATCACTGTACAATGCCTTCTGGGCACTGGCAGGAGTCATATTTTCAACTTCCGGACCCGGAGTATGAAGAATGACAGCCTCCAGTTCGCCAATTTCTGAGCGGATATCAACGGTGTAATTAGAAGGTTTCGATGTCATGGAAAAAACGAATTGAAAGATGTTATTTCATGGGATAAAAATCCCTGAAACTGGTTGATTCGATATGCATCCTCAGCCTAAACTGAATTGTGGTTATTAAAACAATAAATTATGAAGCAGGAGTGAATTGCCGAATCATTGGATGAATCACTCCTTTTCCGTTTCATTATCAAGGAACTCAATATTTCTTTTCAAGCCCTCAAATTTAGCTCTTTTCATTGGAGATAATTTGAAGTATTTATTAAACCGCTCTTTATCAATGCTTTTCAAACCATTCCTACTTAATTCCCTTAGCTCTTCTTTCATTTCAAAGGCAGGTTCTGTATGCCCTGTTGCATATCGGTTCCAGGGACAAACCTGCTGGCAGATATCACATCCGAATACCCATTGATCATATAAACCCTTAAATGATGAGGGAATTTCTCCTTTATTCTCGATGGTGAGATAGGAAATGCATCTTCCTGCATCAATAATTTTTGGCGATGTGATAGCATTTGTCGGACAAGCATCTATACACCGGCTGCAGTCGCCACAATAATCACCCCCGAAAGCTTTATCGGTTTCAAGCTTAATATCAGTTATAATTTCAGCAATGAAGTAATACGACCCATTTCTTCTTGAAATCAGCATGCTGTTTTTCCCTATCCATCCAAGTCCTGCCCTTGTAGCCCATGCCCTTTCGAGTACAGGCGCCGAATCAACAAATGCCCGGCTGAATGATCCCGGGACAAGCAGGTTCAATTCTTCAATAACCTGGTTAAGTTTTCTGCGTAAAACTGTATGATAATCTTCACCATAGGCATACCTTGAAATGAGGTATCCTTCCCCTGCTTCCAGGGATTGATCAGGGTAATAATTGAATAGAAAAACAATAACCGATTGAGATCCTTCAACAAGCAAGGTGGGATCCAGTCGCTTCTCCCTGTGGTTTTGCATATAACCCATACCCGATTGATATCCTTTCTGCAACCAGCTATCAAAAGGTTTTTCAGATTCTTCCAGGAAAGAGGCTGCGGCTATTCCACAGTCGAAAAAGCCAAGCTCCATGGCTAGTTCTTTTATCCTTTTAGTAAGCTGGCTGCCCTCCATGATACAATTTGTTTGGTCTTCAAATGTTCCTTCACAGGCAAAGATACCCCTTAGTTTTGGAGAATGGAAGTTTGTCTATTGCTATTGCGGATTGCGGATTGCGGATTGCGGATTGGCGATTGCGGATTGCGGATTGGCGATTGCGGATAAGTTAATACCGGATTCAGTCACTCACAGCCAAATGCTCCCCTTCTGGACACCCCGGCACGTCGGCACTTTGGCACTCTGGCACCCCGGCACATTGGCACATCAGCACCCGGCACTCAGCACTCAGCACTCGGCACTCAGCACTCAAATTAAAACAACGACCCATTTACAGCTGCACGGGATTTCCCAAGGTGCTTGTATGCCATATCAGTAGCCTCCCTACCTCTTGGTGTGCGCATCAGGTAACCCTCCTGGATAAGGAAAGGCTCATAGACTTCCTCGATTGTCCCGGCATCTTCACCAACAGCTGTAGAAATGGTTGTCAGACCGACAGGCCCTCCTTTGAATTTTTCGATAATAGTAGAGAGGATACGGATATCCATTTCATCGAGACCATTCTTATCAACCTGGAGTGCTGATAAGGCATATTGAGAGATTTCAAGGTCGATTGTGCCATTTCCCTTGATCTGCGCAAAATCGCGCACCCGGCGAAGTAAAAGGTTTGCAATACGTGGTGTTCCCCTGCTTCTGCGGGCTATTTCAAAAGCCGCATCATCCTGAATCGGAACCCTCAGGATTCCGGCAGAACGAATTACAATCTTTTTAAGCGTTTCAGCATCATAATACTGCAGCCTGGAGTTGATACCAAAGCGGGAGCGCAGGGGAGCTGTAAGGAGCCCTGAACGAGTGGTAGCACCAACCAGGGTAAAGGGATTCAGAATGATCTGGACACTTCTTGCATTAGGGCCGGTTTCAATCATAATGTCAATCTTGAAATCTTCCATGGCAGAGTACAGATATTCCTCTACGACAGGGCTTAACCGATGGATCTCATCGATAAATAGCACATCATTTTTTTCAAGATTTGTAAGTAATCCGGCAAGATCACCAGGTTTATCAAGCACCGGTCCGGAAGTTACCTTAACATTCACTCCCAATTCATTGGCAATAATATAGGACAGTGTGGTTTTCCCAAGTCCCGGCGGTCCATGCAAAAGAACATGATCAAGAGGTTCATCCCGTTGACGGGCAGCAGCCACAAATACCCTAAGGTTGCTCAAAACATTAGGTTGACCGGCAAAACTTCCGAAATCCAATGGACGAAGGGCTTTTTCAATTTCCTTTTCCGCGGGAGTTAATCTTTCGCCTGAAGCATCCAGATGTTGATTCAGTGGCATGAGCTTATCATTTTGAACATCTTACAAAAGTAACAATAATGCGTATATAAGAAGTATTGCAAATGGATGGTAATATCCCCCTTCAGGTTCAAGAAATTTTCTAATTTAGCATCACATTTTAATCCTAACTGCCATGAAAGATATCCTGGTAGCCATTGATTTCTCGAAAGGATCAGTGCATGCTCTTGAATATGCCATTGAATTGGCCAATGTTGCCCAAAGTAACATCACCCTGGTATGGATTGATGTTCAAGCGGCAAATGAAACACAAGGCAGTCCGGAATCCGGAGAATTTCGTGATGAATCAAAAAAGAACCTGGAGGAGTTAGTCCATACCTATAAAGGAAAACTCACAGGAGGTAAACTGAATTGCAAAATCCGAAAAGGCAAGGTATACCAGGAATTGGCAGCACAAGCAAAGCAAAATAATAGCAGTCTGTTGATTCTTGGCGCCCATGGTGTTAGCGGTTTTGAAGAATACTGGATCGGAAGCAATGCATCTCGTGTTGTAGCCTATTCCCCTTGCCCTGTTATTACCATTAAATTCAATTTCGATAATTCCAGGGGGATCCGGAAAATTCTGGTCCCTATCGACCACACCCCACAAACCATACAGAAAGCAATTTTTGCTTGCCAGCTGGCAAAGGTTTTTGGCTCCGATATTAACATACTGGCTATCCATACCAGCCGGTTAAAGACGATGCAAAGAGTTGTTGAGAATAATGTCGTAAAAATTGAAAAGTATCTGAATTCGAATAAAATCAATTTCATACTTGATACTGTCCTTTCTGATAATCTTACCTCTACGATCATTGAACATGCAAAGAACCTCGATGTAGATATTGTGGCTATCATGTCAGACTGGCAAAATGAAGCATCCGTAACCATCCTTGGACAATTTGCACAGCAACTTGTTAATTATTCTCCTGTTCCTGTTCTAAGCATACCACAGAAAGAACATTTTATCCTTCAGTAATTTATACTGTCATGCTCCGCTTACTTTCAACCGTTTTTTGCATCTGTCTTTTCTTTTTGAACAGTTTATCTGCTCAGGAAGAATCCAAGTCTGATGGAAAGGTTGAATATGTTCAGGATGCCCGAATTAATGAGTTGAGTGATTATTATAAAAAAGTAAATGAGAAAGATCAATCAGTGGACGGATACAGGGTTCAGATCTTCTTTGATTCCGGTAGCAACAGCAAGAAAAGAGCATCTGATGCCATGGATGAGTTCATTTCAAAATACCCCAATTCAAGGGTTTTCTTATCGTTTAAATCCCCCTATTATCGGGTCAGAGTTGGTAATTTCAGGACCCTTGCAGAAGCTGTAGGATACCAGAAAAAAATTCTTACAGATTACCCCAACGCTTTTCCTGTAAAAGAAAAAATCAGTTTTAAAGAGCTGGAATAAAACTTCTTGACTTAAATTATTTCTTATAATACACAATTATTCAAGTGCAAATGTGTTATATTCCTAGTAAAATAATTTAAAAGGCAATTAGATTATTCTTGCATTTGAAAGGGTTTTTCATTACCTTAGCCAATAAATATCTCCATTTGACGTACGTTCCGGATAACTAACCAATCACTATGAGCAACATAATAGCCGCTATCGACTTTTCCGATTGTTCGATCAATGCTCTCGAACATGCAATTTCTATTGCCAACAAAGGAATCCTTGACGTACATATGATTTGGGTGAATAATCCGAGCGTTACCAAAACAACTATTTACTCTGATAAAGCTTCTGATCTGATTGAAGAGATCAAAAAGCAATTTGGCCAGCTTATTGAAAAATATAAGGATCGTTTACCTGAAACCCAGCTTGATTATGTAATTCGCGAAGGCAAGGTCTATCGTGAAATACTGGATGAAGCCCGCGAAATGGAAAGCCTTTGTATCGTTATGGGCACCCATGGATCATCGGGGTTTGAGCAATTCTGGATTGGAAGCAATGCCAACAGGCTTATCTCTGTAGCTCATTGCCCGGTAATTTCCTTAAGAGCCGGCATCAATGTCAAACATCAGTTGGAAAGAATTGTGCTCCCTATCGACAGCACCATCGACACCAGGCAGAAAGTCCCCTTTACTGCTTACCTGGCTCAACTTTTCGATGCAGAGATTTATGTGGTTTCCGTTTATGCTTCCAAATATAAAGCCATTCAAAGAAGAGTAGATGAATATACCGACCAGGTAGTGAAATACCTTGAAGAAGAAGGTATTCCTTTCCATCGCGACACTCTTCTGGTTGACAATCTTACTACTTCTACAATTGAATATGCCAAGAAAGTACGAGCCAACCTTATCAGTATCATGACCGAACAGGAAACCAGTCCCTTCAACCTCCTGGTTGGCCCCTATGCTCAGCAGATGGTAAACAATTCACCTTTCCCTGTTTTGAGTATTAATCCTCACGAAACGCTTATTATGGCTTCCAGGTAATAATGTCGGATGTCGGATGTCGGATGTGGATGTCGGATGTGGAATGTCGGATGTGGAATGTGGGATGTGGAATGTTTGATGTGGAATGTGGGATGTAGAATGGCGGATGTGGGATGTTGAATGTGGGATGTTGATATGGAAATTATTTTGATACTAAAAATGTTATCCTAAACTAAACTTAGGATCACAATGATGGAAAAGGATTTTTAGGATTTAACTATCAAGTGTCTCGCAGCAGAATTCTTAAGTTACTTTAGAAAAATTGAATATTTCTCTGCCTTACAAGCAGTTATAAAATTTATTTATAAATATTTTATCTCTATCACTTTATTATGAACCGACAGGATGTTCAAAAAAGGGCCTTCAAGATGGCTATTGAAGTCATTAAATTGACTAAACTCTTTCCTAAAAGTCCGGAAAGCAATGTCATTAGTTATCAGATAATCAAATCATCTACCTCAACGGCTGCTAATTACAGAGCCTCAGGAAGAGCAAAATCCGCCAAAGATTTCATCTTTAAGCTAGAAATTGTTGAGGAAGAGTGCGATGAAACTATTTTTTGGCTTGAATTCTCCATTGAGGCTAATCTCATTTCCGTAGACCGTGTAGAACCAATAAAAAAAGAAACTTCCGAGATTCTGGCTATGATAATTTCTTCAATTAAAACAGCAAAACAGAAACTCGGAAGTTAATCTATCCCTTGATCAATAATTCCTATCTTAAGATCAAAGAAACTATAATTATTGTTTCAAAAGTCAAATTGTTTAAGAACCATAAATGATTAGAACCTCTTCAATCAAACATCAGCCATCCGACATTAAACATCCGACATCAAACATCCGACATCAAACATCCGACATCAAACATCCGACATCAAACATCCGACATCAAACATCCGACATCAAACATCCGACATCAAACATCCGACATCAAACATCCGACATCAAACATCCGACATTAATTTTTATCAAGGCAATTTAAGTCTTCAAAAGCCACCTTGAGTCTTGAAACCATCGATTTCTGAGCTTCATTCAGCCATTTGCGGGGATCGTAATACTTTTTGTTAGGTTTATCTTCACCTTCAGGATTACCAATTTGTCCCTGGAGGTATCCTTCATTTTTCTTATAGAAATCAAGGATGCCCTTCCATGTGGCCCACTGAGTATCGGTATCGATATTCATTTTGATAACACCGTAGCTGATGGCTTCGCGGATTTCTTCACGACTGGAGCCTGAACCACCATGAAATACAAAATTCACTGGTTTCTCAGCAGTTCCATATTTCTTAACAATAAACTTCTGAGAATTATCAAGAATGACTGGTTGAAGCTTCACATTACCAGGTTTATAAACACCATGCACATTTCCGAAAGAAGCAGCAATAGTAAATTTATCACTGATTTTCATCAGTTCTTCATATGCAAAGGCCACATCTTCAGGTTGTGTATAAAGCTTGGCTGAATCAACATCACTATTATCTACACCATCTTCTTCTCCACCGGTAACGCCTAATTCAATTTCAAGGGTCATCCCGATTTTACTCATACGAGCCAGGTATTTTTTACAGATCTCAATATTTTCTTCTAATGATTCCTCTGACAGGTCAAGCATATGCGAGCTGAATAAGGGTTTACCAAACTCTTTGAAATGCTTTTCACCAGCATCGAGAAGGCCATCTATCCAGGGTAAGAGTTTTTTAGCTGCATGGTCAGTATGAACAATCACAGGAACACCATACATTTCGGCCATCATATGAATGTGTTTGGCACCTGAAACAGCACCGGCAATAGCTGCTTTTTCCCCCTCATTACTGAGGAATTTTCCTGCATAAAAATGAGCGCCTCCATTGGAGAACTGAATGATCACAGGGGAGTTCGCCTCTTTGGCTGCTTGTAAAACTGCATTCACCGAATCAGTCCCTACCACATTCACAGCAGGAAGTGCAAAATGGTTCTGCTTGGCTATCCTGAATACTTTTTGTACATCGTCACCGGTAACCACACCAGCAGCAATATTATCCAATACCTTGTCTGACATATTGTTATGTTTTTTTTAATGTTTAATTTACAAAGTGCAAAGGTACGTTATTTACAAAATAAACCCTAAAAGTTTAGTTCCTAAAATCATTGTTACGCACTTAATGCACCTTTCATCGATACTTCAATTTAATTCACCAAATTCTATTACTTTTGCAGTCGGAATAGAGGAGCTGAAATTCCAAATAATTTGCTGAATTAAATCTAAAATCTAGCAAAAATTCCCCCCGGGGAAAAAAAAAAAAAAACCGGCCCCGTAGTTCAGCTGAATAGAATGTCAGATTCCGGTTCTGAAGGTCACAGGTTTGAATCCTGTCGGGGTCACTACTCTAAACCTTAAACAGTTGTATATTAATTATATACAACTGTTCTCTTTATCCATCATACCTTTTTACATACCCTTTTTTCCCTCAGCAGATCTTCTTCATACAAGGATTCTCTTATCTCTATATCCTTCATCCGACTATTCATTATTACTGTTTCAACTTTAGATTGGTCTAGTTTTTCAATTGAATGCAAGTTTTAGACCCATTTGGTGGATTCTTCCACCCTATTCAATAATTTTGTTTTAAACCTAACCTGTTTGCCTTATGCAAAGCAATTTAAGCCATACTTCCTGTATTGATATTTTTGATGATTCCCTCTTCGAGGAAACAGGCAAAGCTCTCCTTTTCAGAAACCCAATTGATAAGACTACTCAACCCATACTGAACAGCCAGCATGTAAACCCACAATACTCACTTCAACCTGGTGCTAATTGCTTATTTGATACTACACCTATCGCACAAGGATTTACTGCTTATATTGGACACGATGAAGTTAACCCGGGTTTTAACTCCCTGAAGTCAAATATTCAATCTGGCCGTAAGTACTATACCCAGGATTATTATAGAAACTACACAGCACACCTTCATGCTAAGTTCAAGCAGACAAATGATATGTTACCATGTCCTCTTATCGAAATGGAACTCGAGGTAGCATTTTATCAATTTTTAACTCTAAATGAGATCAAATGCTATAAAGCATCCAAAAAATACTTTACTCAGTGTATTGATGCGCATGATCAAACACTTAAAAATCGGTTACATGAATATTCCCGAGCGTTTTTAACATTGCTTCAATCCAAATTATCCGAGTTGGAAGCTAATACTGATGCTTTAGTAAAGAAAGCAGAATATACCCAGGCTGAACTGAGCGGAATTATTCCTGATGTTAAAAAACATGAACAAAATGAAGAAAGTGGGCAACCTATAAGAGGGATCAGAGCATTAGCAAAATTTCTTGGCGTTGGTGTTAACACCGCACAGAAACTTAAAAACGAACGAATCATCCCTTATTTTCAAAATGGCAGAATTGTATTGTTTGATAGGATCAAGGTTAAAGAAGCCATAGCCGAGTATAATATCAGAAACACAAAAACAATAAACAGTGTTATTCCCAGTGACTTCTAATATTTTCTGTTATCCCACTTTGTCCCTTGCCACCCACTGATCTTACCATTGTTATCGGGACAATGGGTACACCAGTATTCAATTTCTTCAGTTTCCTGAAGAATCTCAATTTCTATAATTCCTTCACACTTTTTCTTCATACACCTCAGTTCAACAAATTCCTCAGTCTTGGGCTTGGTGGCTTCATCAACAATTATAGCAATGAAACAGGCTCTTTCTCGTCCTATTTTGGATATTTTTTGAGCAATATTTCCATCGTCATCGAGGAAATGGGTGAGGTTGGAGATGAACATAAATTACCGGATTATAGAAAAAGGTTAGATATGACTTGTAGAATCAGCTTATAGTTATGAGTTCATTTGTCCCAAAAACCATCATGTTAGTCATGGGATTAGTTAACAATATAACCTTGATGTAAATTCAACAAGAACTTCCGCCATTCCTAAAGTCATCTGCATAATAAAAATTATTCTTGGTTTTTATAAGATTGGCTTATTAAGAACATTATGTACTCCATATCTATCGTATTATCTAAATTTAACTGATAATCTCCATTGCCCCAATGTCCTAATCCACTAACATCTTTAGTTAGATTATTTGGGTCGTTTAACATTCCTTTTTTAAGGTTTATTGTAATATAAATTCCTTTTTGATATAAAACTACATCCACAAATGGTCTCTTTCTTCTAAAACTGATATAATTTCCATTAGGCTTCATTTCAACTTCTCCTAAATTCATGATCCGTTCCTTTAAACTGAAATAAAGTTCGTTCACCCATTCAAGTCTATTCTTTGACCAATTTAATATTGCTTCTTCAGTATATACTTTAATTTCCTTGGAAACCTTTTCTATTACATCATCTTTGCCAACGGTAATTGTGGAAATACTTTCATCTGATGTTGTTTTATGCTGTAACATTCCAATCAAATCATTCTCATATCGCTTAATTTCCCATAATTCAAAAGGAACATCCCTAAAATTAACAGAGTGTTTTTGGTATTCAGTAAACTGAGGCGAGACAAAAATGACTTTGGATTGAGTCCAATCAACATCGCCTCTTTTCAGTATGCCTTCGCAGTTCTCATTGTATTCCAATATGAAGTCTGACTTATTATTCAACAATAATGACATGTATGTATACCCTTGATCTATAACCGAGTAGTTTCTATCCTTTTTATACTCAATAACGATGAAACATTTATTTTCGGGGTCAAAACAAAGTGAATCGATCCGAAAATTCTTTATTCTGAATTCAGATTTTACTAACTGTAAATCGAATAACTCCCTTAAATTCTTTTCAACAACATCCTGTATTTCCTTTTCCAGTTTAAATGGAACAGTAGAAATACCTTTTAATTTTTTATCTTTCGCTGTAAATAATTTCATAGGGTTGCTTTTTAATACATTGAATTTTTAGCTTATTCTGGTTTTTGAAATTTATCATCAATCTTCTGGATCACAATACCCCCCATTCTCGCTTCATCTGCCCAGCATTGAACACTATCGATATAACATTCATGGCTTGGGTAATCTTCTTTCGTATCCACATATGTTGCGCCAAATCCCCCCCACATATCCAAATTGAAAAAAGTCCAGTTTTCTTCCACTAATATCTGAAGCCCTATCGGCACAACCGGTGCAAACATAGCTTGGATACCGACTATATTCTTCCAAAGGAGTTCCACAAATCGGACATTTGTTGCTTGAAAAATCTTTCGATGTAATATTTATCCAGTCTCTTTGTCAAAGCCTCTATGTCATCCTTTCGGGCAAGTTGGTCAATCCATTTTTGGGGAATGGCATCATAACCATAGTAGATTGCAGCGAGTCCCTCCTGCTAACAGCTCCAGTAGTATCTGTATCACCTCCAAGGTTAACTGCCAATAGAACAGCCTCCTCGAAACTTTTCGAATTGATCAGGCACCAGATGCTTGCTTCAAGGGTATCAACGATGTATCCAGAAGATTTTATGTCTTCTAACTTAGCTGATGCTAACGATGGAGTTAATAAATCCATTGGATTCTTCATTTTTTGTACTTCAGAATCTGTAATGATTAGCTTCTGAAATTCGTCCATCGTCTTACCATCAAACAACCTTTTATAGTGAACCAGTTCATCCTTCAGGTCAGGAATGTGGTGCAATTCATTATGAAAATTCAGGGACATGGTCAGTAAAGCATTCCTTGGAGAATCATGCTGAAGTAATTTGGCATACTCCAACAATAATATACATCCCAAGATCGACCTTAGGTGCCGATGGGTTATAGAAGAAACATCAGCTATGATCTTGAAACTTTCATCTGCATCAAGTTTATTGACATGTGCCAGCAATGGCAAAATTCTCATCAGCGAACCATTCCCGTTGGAAGACTCACCTGACTCACCAGCCAATGCTGGTTCGATACCGTTCTTCAAATTTTGGATTGCTTTCTGGGTTGTTATACCTATATCGAAGACCTTACCATGGGGAGTCCAGAACCCTTCATCATACCACTTGACAAAAGAGGAAGCAATATCATTTTGATCATAGCCATTACTAAGGGAGTCAGCCAAACAGAAAGTCAGTGAACTATCATCCGACCATGTACCAGTGGGTTGGTGATGGTTCCATAACCTATCATGCCGGTAATTGGATTGCTGGATAAGTAATCCCTCGACTTGAATTCGACAGGCACGCCCAAAGCATCACCAACAGCAGTGCCAAATAAGATTTCCTTGATGATAGATTTTTTCATAACGGGATAAAACTGGCCTTTAAATATTCAAAACCACATACCAATTGATAGTTTTGTAAATTTATCAAATATTCAAATCCAAAACTAATTAACAATAGTCACTATAATCCATTCTCTTATGAAAATAATACTTAGCCGAAAAGGATTTGATTCAAAATATGGGGGCTTTCCAAGTCCGATTCTACCAAATGAGGAACTGATATCCTTGCCAATACCTGACCAGAAAGATTTGATTTGCTATTCAGAACTTCAATTAAAAGAATATGGGAGTTATTTCGATATTATTAACCAGCTTAAAGGGAAATATCATGACCCTATAAATGGATGGATGGAAATAACAGAGGAAAGCAAATGTCATTTAGACCCAGATATTTATCCAGATATTTATAATCACAAGGAAGGTTGGAGTTCTGCTTTTGGACAAATTGATGCTGCCCAGTCTCATTTGGAAAATCAAGGTATAGTTGACGCAACAGCTAATGATATTTTCCTCTTTTTGGAACCTTCAGGCAGACTGAGATTAGTCATGGAGAACTAAGGTTTGTAAGGAAGGAAAAGAAAAACACATAATTTTTGGATATTTACAGGTCGGGCAGATTTTGAAGGTTACTGATGCTTATAAATGTCTCCCTTGGTTAGAATATCATCCACATACAAATGAGAGATACAGAAAAGCTAAAAATAATACAATATACACGGCAAGAGAAACTCTATCATTCAATAGCAAATGAAGGTGCTGGCGCCTTTTGTACAATAACAAATTGGTTTTAACTGAAACAGGATTTTCCAAAATCCAGATGGGAGTTGAGTGATATTTTTAAGAATGTGAAGATTAGCTGCCACAATCAAAATAACTGGAATCCCAAAGGTTACTTTCAATCAAATCCAATTGGTCAAGAGTTTGTGATTGCTGGTAATGACCAAGTAATGAAATGGGTAACGGATATCTTTTGGTTCTGTTCAAACAAGAGCATATAATCTTTAAACTTTAATACAACGTTCAATCACTTTTTCCTTTTACGGATCACTGCCGACCTTGGTTCAGGAATCAGTTCATAGTCTTCATCATATTTTTAAATGCAATTTCATTTCGTTGAGCCTATATTGGTGATTCTAATCAGTTGCATCCCATTTACCAATCTGTCAAGGCAGTTTTGGCTGGACACCTTTAATTTGTTCCAAGAAATGCTGTTCCTGCCGTGCCTTTGTTTCGTAATTCTCAACTTCCCATTTATTGTTGAAAGATCAATCCCAATTTTGTTTTCACAAGGGTTGTTTCTTCATTTAATGATCGAAAATACAACTTTGATATCTCAACAGCCATTTGCCAACATCCTATTCTTTCCTGTATAGGGTATAACTGTAAAAGTTCGTTGAGCTGTTCACTGAGTTATTGAAAATGATTTTGTTATCATTAATTTGTTTCTGGTACTATCATATTTAAAAAAATAGTTGCGTCAAATCATTAGTGATTAACTTCCAGACAGGAAGAATATTACTCATATCCTTCTTAGATGCATGTTAGATTATAGTGACTCCCAGTAAGTTGTATACTTTTCAGTTCATTAAATTAATGAGCCAGCTTTTCCAGGCTAAATAAACTTAGAAATTGAATCCTTTGATTCGTGATCTCTTCTTTGTTTCACTTTTCTTATGCAGTTATTAGGGTGAACATTCTTAATTCTCTAATTAATTGTGCCTCAACGTCAAGTTGCATCCAGCTATATTATTGGTCGTATTATCAACAAGACTCTATTGGTCTGTAATCTCCCATCATTTTCATCAATGAAACGGGGCTGGGCGTAGCTTTTAGATGCAAATCCAATTATAACTTTGGATTTTAAGTGTATCTTTTTCGCTATTTCTATCAAAAGAGGTGACACAGCAGTAGGATCCCCTTCTATTAATAAGTCAATTTCCCATACCTCTATTCTTGAATCTGAGGGGCTGTATTGTTGATCTTCTTATTTTTGAGGTCATTGCATAATTCATATAAATGCCAACATATTCCCGCCAGGCTATCCCTGAATGAATCTAAATAACTATTCATTTCACTCTACCACCTCACTATTCTATTCATTTTTTTACCTTTGATTTGAATCCCATAAGGCTGTAATGAAGATTACTACTGATATCAATATTTTAGGTGGCTTGCCAGACTTCAATCTGATAAAGCTGTTCATGAGCGATTGTGCAAATTCATTGAATGTTAATGATGGTGGCGGGCATCATTTTTATACGGCTATCAAAACTGAAAAATCAGTACAACGATTTGAACGGGCAATCAGAAGAACACTTCTTCGTTTCAAGAATACTGATGTTGGAAAGTTAATATCATCAGTTTTAGTGGCTGAGTCTATCTCATCCAATACTCTTCTTCTGCTTTTCTGGAATGCATCAGTGAATGATCTGATGAACTATTTGAATGAAAAGGTATATCTACCCGCTTTTTTATAGTGGAAGAATCACCATTAAGCAAACAGAAGTTATTGCCTG
>JADJGZ010000056.1 GCA_016707785.1 Bacteroidales bacterium
TTGTCACCTGGTTCGCATAGACATAAAAAACAGGTTGATTTGCAAAACCATCCTTTGGAATCAGTTTTTTGGCTTTGTTAGCCAACGGTATGATTTCAGCCTGACTAGTTTTGTGCTGAACAAACTGAATATAAGATTTTTCTGCCTCGATGAATACATTCTTGAACTTCAGACACTTGATTTCGGTGTAACGTAATCCAGTATAACATGAGAACAAAAAGTAGCCTAAAGTTCGCTTGTATTCTGGTGTTAAAAATCCCTGGTATAGCTTTTCTAAAGCTCTAAGTTCCTCTTGAGTTAAAAACTGTCTGTTACCCTCAGGCTTCCGAACTTTCACTCCTTTTAGAGGATCATCTGCTATTATTCCCTCCTGTATTGCTTTGTTAATGAAAGTTTTAATGGTTCTGAATGCTTTCCATCTGGTATTTTGGTTATTCCCCCTGTTTATCAGGTAAGAATCAAACTGACGCCAAAGAAACGGAGTCAATTCTGGAAAAAAAAGCAAACTTGACTTAAACTCTTTCAGCTTTTTTGACTGGCTTTTGTACATTTTCACAGTTTCTTTGGCATACTGGTTGCCAAATTGTAGTAAATCAGCCTCAACAAAGGCGAAATAATCGTTTTTGTCTGCTGAATCATTACAAAACAGTTCATCAAAAGCACTAGAGTTGATGATTTTGCTTTGCAGGTTAGCCTGTGCAATAATGGTTTTGGAGTCTGTAAGGACCTTAGTGAGGTTGGAATTCAATGTGATACTATCAGGCGCCTGCAGTGATACCTCCTGCGCCCTTTCATTCCAGTAAGTAGGAAGTATAGAATGCCCTAAACTATAAAACCGGGTCTTCCCATTAAGGCGAATCCTTAATACAAGGGAGTTGGTTTTGTCCTTTCGTGTGACATCTTTACGAAGGATAATCTTACATTTTGCTCTGTTCATTTGCTTTCCCTTTCATTTTTTTTTGTGAGATTTTTGTGAAAGAAAATGCCGCAAACTTTGGAATTAGATGTTTCAAAACTTAAACCGCAATGTCTGCCCATTCTCAAACGAAGTTATCAAAAGGATTTGAAAAAAAAGCAGGAACTCATCTGAGTTCCTGCCTGTGGTGTCGACTGGAATTGAACCAGTGACACACGGATTTTCAGTCCGTTGCTCTACCAACTGAGCTACGACACCATTTGATAGGGAGTGCAAAGGTAGAATATTTTTTTAATCTCAAATACCAAAAGTTAGATTTTTCTTCATTCCTCAAAAAAAAACAAATTTATCTCTTTAAAAGCTGAAAAAAAGCCGATTAAATATTTGGAGTTAAAAAAAACTCATATATTTGCACCCCATTTAAGAAATTTAGTATCAATTCATTAAACCGATACAAAAATGACGAAAGCAGAAATCGTTACTGAAATTGCCAGTAAAACAAACATTGAAAAAGTTGCTGTCCAGCAGACAGTAGAAGCCTTCATGGATGCCATCAAAGGAGCTATGGCCAATGGTGAAAACGTGTACCTCAGGGGCTTCGGTAGTTTTGTAGTGAAAAAAAGGGCTGAAAAAACCGGAAGGAATATCAGCAAGAACACTACTATCATTATCCCAGCACACAATATTCCTTCATTTAAGCCTGCAAAGGTTTTCGTAAACGAAGTGAAGGGTAAAGTAAAGTAATCCCTGTATTTTCTTCTAAACAATCAATATCATGCCCAGCGGTAAGAAAAGAAAAAGACATAAAATGGCAACGCATAAACGTAAAAAACGTTTACGCAAGAACAGACACAAGAAGAAATAATTTTCTTATTCCTTTTGGCGATTTCATCACATGGAATTTGTTTTATTTCATGTGATGAAATTTTTTTCGAGTACCTTTACCTTCGGTTTTCGTACATTCTATTATTTTTATAGTTTGTGTACTCGCCTTTATAATTGGAATTGCAATTTGTGCTGTTGTGAATAAGGAATTAATAATAAACGCTAACGCGTCAGAAGTCAATATCGCTCTCCTGGAAGAGAAGGTGTTGGTTGAACTCAATAAAGAGAAGACCAATAGCAGTTTTGCAGTAGGTGACGTTTACCTTGGCCGTGTCAAAAAGATCATGCCAGGGCTCAATGCTGCCTTTGTCGATGTTGGATACGAAAAAGATGCATTTCTTCATTACCTGGACCTCGGGCCGCAGGTAAATTCGCTATTAAAGTATATCAAACTCGCTCTTTCCGGGAAAGAAGCCCAACTTACAATGCCTGAATTCCAATCGGAACCGGACATTGAAAAGACGGGAAAAATTTCCCAGGTGCTTTCTTCCAATCAACTAGTATTGGTTCAGATTGCCAAGGAACCTATTTCTACGAAAGGTCCAAGAATTTCTTCAGAGATCTCATTTGCAGGCAGGTACCTTGTACTGGTTCCATTCTCCAACAGGATTTCTATTTCTCAGAAAATCAAGAGCAGCGAAGAACGCAACCGCCTTAAAAGGCTCATTATGAGTATCAGGCCGAAGAATTATGGCGTGATTATTCGAACGGTTGCTGAAAATAAGAAAGTTGCCGACCTGGACGCTGACCTGAACAACCTTATCCAGAAATGGGAATCCGTTGCTCAAAAACTAGGAACAGCTAAAGCCCCTCAAAAAATCATCAGTGAACTCGACAGAACTTCCGCGATCCTTAGGGATATGCTGAATGAGTCGTTCAATAATATCCATGTGGATGATCCGATGGTTTGTGAAGAGGTAAAAAATTATATCCGGACCAATGCTCCTGATAAACTTGATATAGTCAAGCTTTATAAAGGGAAAGTGCCTATCTATGAAAACTTTGGTATCGATAAACAGATAAAAAACTCCTTTGGTAAAATAGTGACCATCAAGAGCGGGGTTTACCTGATTATTGAACATACTGAAGCTTTACATGTAATTGATGTCAATAGCGGGCATAAAGTAAATAGCGACAGCAGCCAGGAAGAGAATGCCCTTTCGGTAAACCTGGAAGCAGCCATTGAAGTTGCCCGGCAATTGCGCCTTCGTGATATGGGTGGTATCATTGTGGTGGACTTCATTGATATGCATGAAGGTTCTAACCGCAGGAAACTATTCACAAAGCTTAAAGATGAAATGGATAAGGATCACTCTAAACATAGTATCCTTCCTCCAAGTAAATTCGGTTTGGTTCAGATTACCCGTCAAAGGGTCCGTCCTGAAACCAATGTACAAATCCTGGAAAAATGCCCAACCTGTGAGGGTACCGGGGAGATAAAGCCAAGCATTCTGCTTACTGATGAAATTGAAAATAATATCCGTTATCTCCTTCAGGATCAAAACGAGCCTTATTTAAAAATAGGGGTTCATCCTTTTGCTTTTGCGTTCCTTACCAAAGGCGGGTTATTCAGGTCCCTGCAATGGAAATGGTATTTTAAATACAAGAAATGGATCAGCCTTATGCCGGTAAATTCTTACCATTTACTTGAATATCACTTCTTTAATAAAACACAGGACGAGATCAAAATGTGATCCCGCCCTGCTTCAACAAAAAGCAAATAGTCCTCAAGTCTATTTGATTGCTTCTGTTACTTCATATTCCATCGTAATCAATAAGTCCGCTCTAGAACGGAGTGCTTGAACCATTTTATGTTCCTGCTCTAAAACTGCCATACGGTATTCATTCTGCGGCTCCTTCCCTCTTACAACCTGAGCTTTTTTCGTTTCATGGTATGTAAGCTCAATAAAGATGCTCAGGTCTACACCTTCCGTCTTGATAGCATATAGTCCGTCTACTACAAGCATATCCACTGTTGAATAGTCGGTGGTGAGTTGATCCACCTGTTCCGTTACCAGGTCAACACAGGGGCCTGTTGATAATTTACTTTCCCTGAATTCACGAATATTCCTGTTGATAGTCTCCCAGTCGTATTCACCATATCCTACCACATTTTCGATTCCATTCGACTTCCTCCACTCTGTTCTTTCCAAAGGGAGAATCCTGTAATAATTATCTATATGTAAGGGTTTCGCAAAAATTCCATGTTTCCTGAGTCCTTTTGCAATCACATGCGCCAATTCTGATTTTCCTGATCCTGACTCACCGGAAATACCTATGATCATTTTTTTTACTGGTTGTTCGAGTATCTTGCTGATGATGATTTCACCAGCCTTCTGATGCTTTTCTGTAATTAACAATACGTCGCCTAACATGAGTTTTATTTTGAAGTGAACTAAAGTGAGCTAGAGTGAGCTAAAGTGAGCTAGAGTGAGCTAAAGTGAACTAGAGTGAGCTAGAGTGAGCTAGAGTGAACTAAAGTGGTTAATCTGGAAATTGGCTGGTCTATCCGATAGGACCACTTAATTTCTCGAGGTTAACGAAGAACTTTTATTTCAGTTGAAGTGGTTTTAATGGATTTTCCGAAGACTTCAAGCTGTGCCGGTTGATCAGTTAATACCTTAACCTGGTCATTGGTAATCTGGAAAGAGTACCTGGTGCCCCGGAATTGGATACCGAATTCCATCAAGGGCCATTGTTCAGGAAGTTGCGGGTTAATTTTTACCATATCTCCACTCAGATTTACCCCGGCATAGGTTGTGAGGGCTATACATATTGTGCCAGCCATAACACCTGCATGAATTCCTTCCCCGGTAGTTCCGCCCTGAATATCATTGAAGTCGCTCGACAGGGCATCATTATAAAGTTCCCAACTTAATTCAGGATTCCCGGCAAGTAATGCCAATTTTGAATGCACTACTCTACTGAGTGTAGAACCATGAGATGTTCTTTTAAGATAATATTCCAGGTTCTTTTGAAGATAATTATCCGGCAACGAATAACCCATTCCTTTAATGATGTCATCTACTTCTTCCTTTTCCAGGTTATAGAAGGTCATCAGCATATCTGCCTGTTTTGCTACTTTAAATGCATCCGGAGAAAGATTCTCGGCTTTTAGGATGCGATCCATGCGGTAGATATTGGAATATTTTTGTTTATAATACTCCCAATCCAGCTCTTTCAGGTCAAAATAGCCATCATATTGAGCAATAATACCGTCCTTATCAATACAAAGGTTCAAACGAGAGGCAATCTTGTGCCAATTTTCAATCTCGTCCTTTGTGAAGTTATATTTATCTCTAAGCTTTCCAAAGGCTTCATTCCCAATCAGATCAAGAATAATCCCTGCCTTTTTGAAAGCCCATGCAGTCATTATATTAATATAGGCATTATCACGGAGACCTCCTTCAGTGGCGTCAGGGTATTGTTCATGAAACTCATCCGGCCCCATCACCTTATCAATTGAATACCTGCCTGATGCTTCATTCCATTTGGCTTTACTGGCCCAGAACCTGCATATTTCAAGGAACATTTCTGCCCCGTATTCCTGCATGAATTGGATATCGGCAGTTGTATTGAAATACTGCCAGGTATCAAAGGCAATAGCTAATGAAACATGCCGCTGCAGGGAACTGTGATCGGGATCCCACTGACCGGATAAAGGATTCAGGTGAATTACCTGCGTTTCTTCTCTCCCGTCGGAGCCACTTTGCCAGGGGAACATAGCTCCCTGGTATCCATATTCCTGAGCATATTCTCTTGCTTTATCCAGCCTTCTGTAGCGGTACATAAGCATAGATTTGGCAGTAGCAGTCAGGTGCATATTATAAAGGGGAAGAATAAAGAGTTCGTCCCAGAAAATATGTCCCCTGTAAGCTTCTCCATGTAAACCACGGGCGGTAATACTGGCATCTATTTTTTTATTGTGTGGCGACATTGAGACCATCAGGTGGTAGAGGTGCAAACGCATTAACCTCTGGGATTCCAGGTCTTCCTCAATGATAATATCCATGTCATTCCAGATCTGGTTCCATGCATCAACGCTTTCGTATAAGGCAAGGTCAAAATCAACAAAAGAATCCAGTGCTTTCATTGAGGCATCCAGTGGATCTTTGGCATCATCCGGTTTTGAAGTAAACATGGCCACTTTCTTCACCAGGGCATATTCGGAACCTTCACTAACCGGGATTGTAACCTGTCCAAACACTTTTCCGGGAGCAATGGCCGAATCCAGATAAACCTTTATTGGCTCATCGTCTTCATAAAATTCATATTCTGCAGCCTGGGCAATAATAATACCCGATTGTGTTGTTTCAACTGCCAGGTGCTGCCTGTTGCCATCGGCTCCTTCAAATTTTGACTTCAGATGCTGCTGGTTCAGTGCCTTATATCTATCAACACCTTCATTTATGATATCGCCATCCAAACCTACTTTGAAAGTAATATTGCCTGAATAATTCAAGGGGATGACTGTGTATCTTATTCCTGCAAGATGAGGATTATGCATAGAGGCATAACGTTCAGAAATAATGGTAGTTTCATTACCCGAACGATCCCGCACTGTTAGCTGTCTTTCCAGCAAACCCCTTCCAAGCGACAGAGTACGATCAATAGCGATAATCTCTGTATCATTAATATCAAACCAATCCCCATGATTAATGCTGAATGTAATCGGCAACCAATTCGGACAATTTACAAAATCTTCATTTTCAACATCTTTGCCGGCAATAGGGGTGATAAGTCGATTATATAATCCGGCAATATAGGTTCCAGGATAGTTTGCTTTATTTGCATGACTTTCTTCCATAGCTCCCCGTGTACCGAAGTATCCGTTTCCAATTGCAAGCAATGCCTCACGGGTTCTTTCCTTCTGAGGGTCATAATCGTTATAGGTGATATCCCAGCCCAGTTCTCCATCTTCATCATCAAACCACACATCCAGATCATCAATGGTGATTTCATCAAGGTCTGAAACAACTATATCCGCTCCATTATCATAGAGTTCATTTTCATTTTCTTCCCTGGCAATGCCGAGTACCAGTCCGAATTCACCTTTTCTGCCTGCAGCGACACCTGAAACAGCATCTTCAACAACAATGGAACGGGAAGGATCTACATTGAGATTTTTAGCAGCAGTGAGGAAGATATCAGGTTCAGGTTTTCCTTTGAGACCCATTTCAGCAGATACTTCACCATCTACTCTTGTTTCAATAAGTGGCAACAGACCAGCTGCTTGAAGCACGGCAAAGCAATTTTTACTTGATGAAGCTACCCCAATCCTTATATCTGCTGCCTTTAATTCATGGATCAGCTTCACAGTAGATTCATATACTTTGACACCTTCCTTATCCAGAACTTCATTGAAGGCAATATTTTTCCGGTTTCCAAGTCCGCAAACTGTCTCTGATTCAGGTTTATCGTCAGGTGTACCGAATGGAATTTCTATCCCCCTTGAAAGAAGGAATGATTTTACCCCTTCATATCTCGGTTTTCCATCAACATAAGGCAGATAATCTTCTTTTGACCGAAATTCGCTGAACGGCTCACCAAATTTTTTTTCACGCTCCTGCAGATATTCATCAAACATTTTCTTCCAGGCCCGGCTATGAACCAGGGCTGTTTGAGTGATAACACCATCCAGGTCAAAAATTACTGCGTCGAAATTCAGTTTTGACATATCTTAGGTTATGTTAAATCGTATAAGAATAAAGTGTTTCCGGTAGTTTTTACTTTTCAGGAGTAAATCCACCTAAATCCGTATGGCTCAATAGTCATTTTTGAGGACCATGACTGTTGAAGTAATTCCTTACCAGAGGTTAAAGTTGCAGGTAGTTGAAGATCACAAGGCTGATCTGTCATATTATGAACGACAAGAATTTTCTCGTTCCCAAATTCCCTTTGATAGGCAAGAATAGCTCCTGCACTATTTCCGCTAAGATTGCTAAAAGTGAGGCTTCCTCTGCCGAACGCCTTATACTGCCTCCTTGTTTTGAGCATCTTTTTTAGTTTCACATTCACTGAGCTGCTAAAACTTAGAGGATCTGCAAGTTCTTTTTCGAGCTGGTTCCAATCAATTTTGCCTCGTACGAGGAACCTGGTATCATCTTTACCCGTAAGATGAATCATTTCATTGTAATAGGCTTCATCATTCAGCTTCCCGAATTCATCACCATAATATATTACCGGTGTTCCGGGTAAGGTAAGAATCAATGAATAAGCCAGGTGAATCTTGCGTGGATCCCTGTTCAATAATTCAGATAACCTTGCTGATATCCCTTCTCCTAATCGAAAATCCCATTTAGGGTCGAGGCAATAATTTTCATGAATAAATTTTCGTTCTTCTTCAGTTACATAGACCAGTTCAAGACTAAGTTCATCATGACATCTGAGGAAGGTGAACCATTGCCCGCTAGGGGGTAAAGTGGGAGTTACTGCCGGACTAAGGATTTCCTGTATAGGGTTACCGCTTTGCTGGGCAATCGCTTTAAACATCCTGGGCATCAGCGGGAAATGATAGGCTGCATGGCACTCATCGCCATTACCCATATATTCCACCACTTTAGCAGGCTGCTGGCAAGCTTCGGCTAATAATAATGAGCCGGGTTTCATATAATCCAGGATAGCCCGAAGAAATTTTACAATCAGGTGGGTTTGTGGAAGATTTTCACACTCTGTACCTTCCTCTTTCCAGATATAGGGAATTGCATCAACCCTGAAACCATCCACGCCAATATCCTGCCAGAAAAGTAATGCCTGGCACATAGATAAGAGTACTTCCGGATTTCTATAATTCAGGTCAGGCTGAAAGTTGAAAAACCTGTGAAAATAGTATTCACCGTCGCAGAACTCCCAATTGGACTTTTCAATCCCTTTAAAAATAATGCGTGCTTTATCATAGGAAGATGGATCAGTCCCCCAGATATAATAATTGCGATAAGGATTTGATTTAGATTTCCTCGCTTCCTTAAACCAGTAGTGCTGGTCGGAAGTGTGGTTCATAGCAATATCAAAAATTACCTTGATTCCACGGTTGTGGGCTTCTTTCAGAAGTTGCCCAAATATCTTGTATTGATTTTTATCATTAGGTCCGAGGAGTTCATTCCGGATGCTGAAATAATCACTTATATCAAAACCTGCATCCCGCATGGGTGAATCCAGGATAGGCAAAAGCCAAAGACAATTGACGCCCAGATCATGGATATAGTCTAATTTTTCAGTGATTCCCTGGAAGTCGTGATTAAACAGATCAACATATAAGGAATACACAATAGCATCTTTATACCAATCCAGATGTTCTCCATTGTGGTTGCTTTCTTTTGGATAAGGATGCAAGGTATGTAAATAATTCTCAAGAATCCGGGAGGACACATCCGGATATAGATCGCCCCAAATGTCAAATAATACCTCACGTTGTAGCATAGTAATAGCAGCTTAATAATTGCAGGGATAATTGAGTTAACTATTCCTAAAATAAAATCGGCAGCGAAATAAATGGAAAGAGTGGTACCTGGATAGTGAGTTAATAATGATTTGTCCAGAGAGGCTCAGTTCCAATCCTGAATTACTTAGGGAAGCATATTTTTAGTCAATAAATAAATACTAACCCTGTAGAGGCGGTTTGAATAAATAGGAAAAAAGGGGCTATTTACGAATTTGTGAATAGCCCCTTTTTAAATGTGTTAAATCTATTTCTTCATTTTAGTAATCGTGCAAGATGGTGCAGCCTTACCTAAGTCGAGGGTAATTGCATAGGTACCAGCTTCAGCGATTGAAATATTGGCACCGTCCTGGGAAAGAGCATTTAAATCTCCTCCGAGGTTGATGGCCCAATCATCATTGGCTCTGAATTTGATGCTACCAACAGTAAGAGCAACAGTGATTTTCATCACCTGAGCGGTTTCATCCCATGTCAGGTTTGTGTCATCACTCCATCCGCCTGGGGTTGCATCTCCAATGAGTCCCCACCTGTTTGCCTGGTAGGTGTAAGCATGAGGATGGCTTAGATCAAGGACAAAGTAATAATCTGATTCAACAGTAGCAGGAATATTACTTCCACCACCATCAAGAGTTGAATTTGCTGCAGTACTTCCGTAATTATAATCCCATGAATGGTTGGCCCTGAATTTGAATTCACCGGCTGTAAGGTGGATTCCGCCCCTCCATGTCTGGAGACCAGGATTGTAAGTGAGAGCAGTTTCATCATTCCAACCATTGGCTGAGGCACTTCCAATTACTCCCCATGAGGTTGCAACGGCTGTGTAAGTAAGGGCAGTTGGATTAACATTGATTTTATAGTATCCTGCAGGAGAGTTGAAATTTCCACCATCGGCATCAAGCGTTCCAGCAGCAGCACCGGCGCCGTAATTAGGTCCGTCCCAGTTAGGTTTGGTTGCTATTTTCCATTCATTGGTGCCATTAGCCATATAGACGTAACCTTCAACATTCTCAGGTGAAGCTTCGGTGCTCTTAATCTGTGGTGAAGTAGCAGGATCCCAATCATTCATTCCAAGTCCCGGATAGGAGGCTGCAACGTAATTACCAGGTACATACCAATTGCGAACAGAAACCAGGGTAGTGAATTCAATATCTTCACCGTAGGATGTACCTGCACTGTTGGTAGCATAAGCGCGAACGTGATAAGTGGTAAGTCCTGACAATCCGGAGAGAGCACTTACAAATTCACCATCACCTGTACCATCGGAGGTTTTGCTTCCATCTACAGTGGGGTTGGCATCAGGGCCGTAGCATACACCACGGGCAGTAATGTCAGCGCCACCAGTAACTGTTACATTCCCACCGGTAGTTGCAGTGGTACCGGTAATTCCAGTAACAGCTGCAGTGGTAACTGTTGGTGCAATCGGAGAAGTGGTAAAGGTAAACTCTTCACCATACATGGTACCCATTGCGTTAATGGCGTAGGCCCTGGCATAATAGGTAGTTGCATAGTCAAGTTCTATGAGTGTTACAGAAAAAGTAGCGGTTGTATTTTCCCCTGTATACACCATTTTACTTTCTGAAGTGGTAGGTGCCGGAGCCGTATTATAACAGATCCCTTTTTCAGTAAAGCCATCACCGGAAGCAACAACGAATCCAATCACTGTAGCTTCATGTGCAGAAACGTTAATGACCTGAGCTGTTGAAAGTTTCGGATCTAGGCGTACATCCGAATTATCCTTGGTACATGCGGTGAAAAATACAGTCGCAATGGCAAGGATGGACAATAATTTATATAAGGACTTTCTTTTCATGTTTAATGAGTTAAATTTTGGTTTCAATAATCTGTTTTATAACGATTATTTTCAGTATTGAAGGGTTCATTGGGATTCAATCCTGGACTCCCAATGAATCCTTCAAATGCTGTTTTAGTTTTTAACAAGGGTATAAGTTCCGGCTTCTGTACCAGGAGTTGGATCGGTGATTGTCATTGAAATGGTATAGTTACCTGCTTCAGAAATGGCAATGTTTGGACCATTATGCTCCAGTTTTTCTGGTGTTCCGCCAAGGTTCCATGCCCAGCCATCATTCAGCCTGAATTTGATTTCACCAACCACCAGGTCAATAGTGATATTCCATGAACCATTTTGTGGATTGTAATCCATTTTCTGGTCAGGGGAATCCCAACCATTTGGAGTGGCTGAACCAACAAGTCCGATCATATAAGGATCGAGGCTATAGGTAAGAGCTGTAGTATTTGCGGATAACTGATACCAGCCATTGGAAGGAGGAGTTATTCCAACACCATTCACAGCAAGAGATGCCCCACTGGCACCATATGTAATGTTTGCATCAGGATCTTTCAGGGTGAAAGGCTGGGTAACATCCAGTTTTACGAAACCAAAATATGCACCATCTCCGAGGGCTGACTCTATTTTCTGGGCCATTCCTGAGCCTATGAGTTCAAGGCGGGGTAACCCGTAAGTGGATACATTTGCAGTAACAACTGCTGAAGTGTATTCCATTGGATCTGAACCTGTACCTGGAGCGCCAGTGCCGGCATCAACAACCAGGATAGAACGAATTCTAAAATCAACAGAAGTAGTCTGATCTGCTGGAAGTTTCTTTAGAAGTAACCCGTTCAAATCGCTAACCGAAATTTTTATCTCGGTATTTTTTACACCAGTATATAAGGTAACAGCATCAACGAAATTATTTCCGGTAACGCAAGCTTCCAGGAAGTAATTGGCTGAAGCATTGAAACCAGGATTTACAGGGGTTCCAACGAAAGTAAGGATATTAGTCCCATTAGCCCTTGTAAGTGTCAGGTCAGGAAGAGTTTGAAGGGTTGGTGCGGCAGGGTCAGTTAACATCACGACCTTGTCACCATCCTTTTCACAGCTGGCAAAAAGGCTGATCATTCCAAGGAAAGCCAAGTATATGATTAATTTGCTTTTCATATCGATTAAGGTTTAGAGGATTAGTAACCAGGATTTTGTTTGATGTTTGGATTTGCAGATACCTCAGCACCCGGAATCGGGAATACGTTCAAATGGTTAGAGGTAGCAGAACCATTGAAAGTTCCACCTTTCCAGGCCCATTTGTAATTGCCGTCGGTAAACTGACCGAAACGAACGAGGTCAGTACGTCTTTGTGCTTCATAGTAGAATTCACGTCCACGTTCATCAAGGATGAATTGGGCATTTAACTGAGCAGCTGTGATATTACCACTGTTGTCGCCAAATGCACGTGTACGGATGGTATTGATATCTGCAACGGCATCAGCTGTATTTCCCAATCTGAAATTGGCTTCTGCTCTCATCATGATAGCGTCAGCAAAGCGGAAAATAGGAAAATCAGTACTTGCAAATGCAGAATTATAATTTGCAGCTTGTGATTCATCAGCATTCCTGGCTGTGAATTTGTAAACTCCAATTCCATAATCTCCACTGGAAGAAGCACTTGGAATATCCGGGCTCTTTTTAACCCTTAGATAAACCCTGCTATCTTTACTTGTGGTGAAGAAAGGATCGGTATCCCAGGGAACAGGGTTTCCACCATAGGTAGCCAGGGTGTCGATCATTACATTAAGGAATTGTTTCCTTGCCCTGTTACCATTCCAGTTTGTATTGGTAGTTAGACCATGGAAATCTTCAGCCCTGAGGTAAACAGCGTCACTGCTTGATTCAATTATGAAGGTTGTTCCAACATAACCCTGGATATTGATACCATCCTGTGCAAAACCGAAGATCATTTCAGGATTGCTTTGTCCGTCGTTATCAGCACTGAAATTCTGGCGATAGTTATCAGCCAGTGAATAGGCACCGCTGGTGATTACCTTATCAGCATAATATTTACAGCTGTCCCATTTAGCGGTTCCGGTATAAACTTCAGCATTAAGATAAAGTTTAGCAAGCAGCATCCATACAGCTCCTCTGTCGGCTTGTGGATAAGCTGTTCCGGGATCTGATAACTTATCTTCAATTGATTTCAACTGAGAAACGATGTAGTTAAAGAGCATTGGACGTGCAACGAGCAATTCTCTGTCAAGCTGTGTGGGATAAAATTTACCAACACCATCGGATTCTGTTGTGAAAGGAGGATTTCCAAAAAGATCAAGATACCAATAGTAAGCTAAAGCCCTTAGATATTTGGCTTCAGCATTATACCTTATAATCTTGGGGTCGGAGTTACCTTCAGTAAATTTGATGTAATCGTTGGCATAAGTGATAGATAAACCTAATCTCTGGTAGAGAGCTGTCAGGAATGGGTTGCTGGAACTCCATGTCTGAGTATTCAGATCAGCAATACCTACGTCACCCCAGGCACAAATTGCTTCATCAGTTGTAATTTCCTGGCAATTCCAGAAAGCCCTCATGGTGGTAAAGAAGTTTCCATCAGATGCACTGATATCATCTCCTCTTCCATCACCGGAACCCTGGCCTGAAATGATAAAACTTGCATAAATCTTCCCTAATACTTGTTTCATGTATTCAGGGTCATCGCTTAGATTACCTGATAAAATTGTATTAGGGTCTTTGGGAGTAACATCAAGATCTTTCACGCATGATACAATCATCAATGCTGAAAGGGCTATTCCTATTATAAATGTGTTTCTTTTCATAATGCAATGTAGTTTTTAACGATTAGTAACTTAAGCTAAGACCAACCATAAAGATGCGAGGCCTGGGGTAGAAGTTGTTGTCAATTCCACCGGATACCTCAGGATCAATACCGCTATACTTGGTAATGGTAAGGGCATTTTGAATTGTAAAGCTTAAGCGGGCATTCATCTTTTTACAGAATTCATCAAAATTATAACCAACGCTTACATTATCCAGTTTAAAGAAAGAAGCGTTTTCAACGAAATAATCGCTGGTAAACTGGCGCTTAACAAACTTGGTATCATCAAGGAAAGTAGGCTCATTATGCCAGTAACCGATTTGGTACATCTGGTCGTAGGAAGCACCTGCTGCAACCTGGTTGTAAACATAGTTACCAATGCTGGCGCGGGTAGAGGCAGCCATATCAAAGTTCTTATAGTTTACTCTGAAGGAGAATCCCATCAGGTAATCAGGTGCAGGGTTATGGTAGATATATTTATCATTGTTATCACCATTAACTGATCCACCTTCACCGGAAAGGTCAACATATAAACCTTCAACCGGGTTTCCATCAGCATCATAAACCTGTTTGTTTACGAAGAAGGAGTATGCGGGGAATCCAACCCTGGTAACTTGTTTCTGACCAGTGAAAGCATCACCATAAAGTACACCAATGAATTTAGGGTCATCGGAAAGTAACAGTTTGGTAATTTCATTCTTGTTATAGGTCAGATTAAAGCCAATATTCACGGAGAAATCCTTTTTAAGGACAGGGATAACATTCAAACTCAACTCAGCACCCTTGTTTTCAAGGCTTCCGACATTGGTAAGCAAGATGTTGGAGAAGTTGCTTCCGGTTGGGATAGTAACTGTATTGAGAAGGTCATCGGTAACCCTTTTATAAAGGTCGAATGAACCGGTGATCCTGTCTTTCATGAATCCGAAGTCAATACCAATATTCTGGGTGGTAGTTTCTTCCCATTTGATATTGGGGTCATAGGTACTTGGACGTAATGTAGGGATATATTCTCCATCAATGATATAATAGGATCCTGTTGAAGAGTTGACATATCTAGCCATGTATGGGTAATCGTTCCCTATATCCTGCTGACCGGTAACACCCCAACCTAAGCGTAATTTCAAATCAGAAACAACGGTAACATCTTTCAGGAAAGATTCTTCTTTAATTTTCCAGGCAAAAGCAGCTGATGGGAATAAGCCCCAACGGTTATCTTTTGAGAAACGTGAGGAACCATCTTCGCGTAATGTAAAGGTGAGTAAATACCTATCCATAAAGGTATAATTTAGACGACCGAAGAAGGAAACAAGGTAGTTCTCAGTGATTGATTTTGTAACAATCTTTTGATCTGTTTCTCCAACCAGATGATAAATGAAACTCAAATTATCATTATTGCGTTCGAAATGCTGCCATGAATAACCGCCAGTCAGATCAATTTTAGAACGAATCGATTCGAGATCCTTGGTGTAGTTCAGGTAGAAGTCCAACAGGTTGTTAGTATTTTTTCCAATATACTCACTATAATTTCCAGTTGAAGGTACAGTAAGATTGGTAGGCCAACGGTCGTTATGACCATCACTCTTGGTATAATCCGTTGCAAGATTCAGATTTGCGCGCAAATCAGGAAGGAAAGGAAGTTTGTAATCCAACTGAATATTCCCGATGAATCTGTTAACTATTGACGTGTTGTCAATATCCAGGGCTTGTTGCAGCGGATTCATTGTTCCCAGGTTGGCATCATAATTCATCCAGTTGAAATAACCATTTGAATTTTCATTTCCATCTCTTACAACCTGTGAAGGATCCATTGCAATTGCCGAACCAACGGCACCGGCATCTCCATAATTATGGTGAGCACTCATTCCTTTTGCATTCATTGTTACTTTCAATGAATTGTCGAAGAATGTCGGATTGAGGCTAATTGCACCGGTGAGGCGCTGCATATCAGTATTCTTAACAATACCTTCCTGTCCGGTGTAACCTAAAGAAATGCGGTATGGGAGAGATTTAACGGCACCGGTCAGACTCACATTATGATCCTGTGAAATGGCTGTGCGGTAAATTTCCTTTTGCCAGTCGGTGTTGGCACTGCCAAGCTTATTATAGCTATCGGCACCAAAAAGGTCTTTATGATTGAATGCAATTTCCCTGATCTGATCCCCTGAGTAAACATCTATAAAAGCAGTAGGAACAGAGAAAGAGGTGCTTCCGTTATAGGCTAACTTCATACCTGAGCCTACAACACCTTTTTTAGTCGTGATCAGGATGACACCGTTTGAAGCGCGTGATCCGTAAATGGCTGTAGCAGAAGCATCTTTCAGTACTGTGAAGGTTTCAATGTCGTTGGGGTTAACAAAAGAAAGAATGTTTGAACTTCCGGCAACACCGTTATTATCGATAGGAACACCATCAATAATAATGAGAGGGTCGTTTGAAGCATTGAGTGAAGAACCTCCACGAACACGAATGGTAGCTCCGGCTCCGGGGGCACCCCCTGCTGTAGTGATAACAACACCGGCGCTCTTACCAACAAGGAGTTCCTGGGCTGAGTTAATAACACCACGGTTGAAATCTTTGGTGCTGACGGTTGAAATTGATCCGGTAGCATCAGATTTCTTAACCTGGCCATAACCGATTACGACTACCTCACTAAGACCTGTTGAGGAGGAATTCAAAACAACATCAATGGTTTTCTGGGCTCCTACAACAACTTCCTGAGTAGTATAACCTATGTAGGAAAAAACCAGGGTAGAACCTGCATTGACATTGAGGCTGTATTTACCATCAATATCTGAAATGGTTCCGGTGCTGGTTCCTTTAATAAGTACAGTAACGCCTGGTAATGTTTTACCATCCGCTCCATCAGTAATTTTTCCTGTTAACTTAACCTCTTGAGCATAGGCTTGAAAACTAAATGCCCATACAAGGATAAGAAACAGGACCTTGAAAGAGATAAATTGTTTCTTCATAGATCTGGCTTTCTTGTGGTTAAACAAATGTTAAATTATATTGAACTTGAGGTTGAATTTTCGTAATTTGGAGTATTAAAAGGCCGGAACAGTATTGAACTAAGCGAAAAAGTAATGTGTAATCCGGATCAAAACTAAAGAATTAATAAACTAATATAACTCACTATGTTAAAGAATCATAAAGAAACAATGAAAAAAAATGGTGAAATCGTTTTCGCAAACGTTTGCATCTGTGTATTCTAATAAATCTTTTTATAAATCGCTGACAAATACTCCGAAAGAGCTTGTCAATACATAGTTATAGAACGTTGTCTTTATAACATGTTGAGATTAGTTTAATATACTTTATGATTTATTTTAGTAACATCGTCCAATTATTATATCCTTCCTTGAAGAATTGTTATGTCCAAAACAGTCACACATCACCATTGATTTATGTATATATATAATTGACTTTACATATTTTTTTGTTATATATAATTATCCATTTCAGTAAGGTTTCCATATCATCATGAATCATTACCGGGATTCAAAAAATATTCATATCTTTAGTCACAACATCTCTCATTGGTATGACGAAACCCACTCCCTTAACGATTAAAGATATTGCCAGGAATCTTGGTGTATCAGTTTCAACTGTTTCAAGAGCTTTAAAAGATCATCCTGATATCAGCTCAGAAACAAAGATGATGATCAAGACTTATGCTGAACAGGTTAATTACAGACCCAATGTGCTAGCATTAAGTTTGCGTAAGCAGAAATCCAATACGATTGGACTGATTATACCTGCGATTGTACATCATTTTTTCTCTTCTGTGATCAGTGGTATTGAAGATCTTGCATACAAAGAAGGATATAATCTTATCATCTGCCAATCAAATGAAAATCAGCACAGGGAGGCGATAAACCTTCAAACACTGATTGATCACAGGGTAGATGGAATCCTGGTTTCCCTCAGTAAGACCACACAGGAATTTGATCATTTCAGGGAGGCCATTGATAGTGGAACCCCTATTGTCTTTTATGACCGGGTTTCTGATGAACTTGAAGTGGATAAAGTAATTACGGATGATTTCGAAGGTGGTCGAATTGCAACTCATCATTTAATTAATCGCGGATGCAGAAAGATACTACACCTTGCGGCACCACAACATCTCTTAATTGGTAAAAACCGCAGCAATGGTTATTGCGAAGCCTTGCGGGAAAACAACCTGGAAGTGCGTGAAGACTGGATCCTCAAATGTGATACCCGGGAAGAAGTCCTTACGCTGAGAAATCATCTTATAAACCTTGCTCCTGAAATAGACGGAATTTTTGCTGTTAATGACAGCACTGCCATTGAGGCCATACGAGTGCTTCAAAGTCACAACTTCAGGGTGCCGGAAGATATTGCTGTTATTGGATATGGAGATGGACCGAATGCAACGATTATTCATCCTGAATTGACAACCGTTGTTCAAAAAGGCTATGAAATGGGAAGGGAAAGTGTAAAGATGTTACTTAGAAGACTGAATAACCCTGCTGCTGAGATAAATTTCCAGACAAAAGTGTTTAAACCAACACTGATTGTGAGGCAATCGGCGTAAAGGGTGTCTTTGTTTGTCCCCCTTTGCAAAAGGGGGTGTCCGCCTTGGCGGACGGGGGATTTCTTCCATGAACAGAGCGGTTGTTGTAGATGCAAAATCCCCCCCGGGAAAATTCAAATCCCCCTAACCCCCTTTTCCAAAGGGGGACGCAGCCGAAGGTTGACGGGGAATTTTCGAGGTGAACTCTATACTGCCAGTCATACTATTCACTGAATAAACCTGTCAGGTTTCGAAAACCTGACAGGTTTAAACCACCGAATATTGTATCCCCTTTATCTAATAAGGGAGGCAGCCGCAGGCTGACGTGGGATTTACGCAGAAAGCAGAAAAGTGCTCAAACTTGCAAAAGGCCCTTCATTGCCAAAATCCCCCTAGATCCCCCTTTTCCAAAGGGGGACGATGTCTTGTTATGTTTTTCCCTTATCTAAAGGGGGACGACGCCTTGTTACTCTTTTTTTCCTTTTCCAAAGGGGGACGCTAATGAGGCACTTATCTTGATTTAATAAACCACGACTTTCTTAGTAGTAACCTGATTACCTACCTGTACCCGGATCAAGTACAAACCAGGTGTTTCAGGGTACCAGGTAAGGAGTTTCTCCTGATTCAATTTGCCTTTCATTGGTTTACTTACCTGGATTCCTGAGAGGTTGTAGAAACTAACTTCATAGAGTTGATTTCCTTTACAGGTCAGTAATATCTTACAGGCATCAGTTACAGGATTTGGAGCAATCTGTACATCAAATCCAGAAGCTACATTTTCTCCAAAACCATAGGGATTAGCTACTTTTTTGGAAAGGTAGACTTTTGCTTCTCCTGCTTTCAAGGTGATTGGCGCAGTTACATCGGATACTTCGATTGAATCGTTGTTCAGATAATCGTACCACCTGCCTGTATTATGAAAGTTCGGAATAATGTTGGTTGAGGTGATATTGAAATTCCCGAGAATTACAGCTGACATGGAAGCATCCTGCAACTTGATTTTTTTCAAAGCGCCACCCACCTCAAGTGTGAAATTCTGGGTGCGGAAAACTGGATTCTCTGTCCGCAGATGGATAAGTGCAGCATAAGTATTGTAAAGATCACGGCGACGTTCCTGGCTCATATAATCCCACCTCGGTGGTTTATTATCCAGGCGGGAAGCTGAGGTGCCACTTGGATAATTGATGGAATAATCATACCCCATTTCACCAAACTGCCATATCATTTTAGGACCGGGAATGGTCAGAAAGAAGGTGGCTGTAAGTGCAGCTCTTTGCAATGCGATCGTGGTATCTTTGATAGAGTAGCCGGCTGTGGAATTTCCTGACGAAATACATTTAAACATCTGGCGTTCCTCATCATGGCTCTCCATATAGGAAACCAGGGTCGGATTGGACCAGCCCCTTGAAGCATAAGAAGCCCAGGAGATATCACTGTTCGAAGTATAGCCCATGGCTGCCTCATTATAGTTATAGTTGATATTTCCCCAAAGCAACATTCCACGATTGGATAATTCCTTTTCTTCATCATTGTTTGCGAAATGTTCCAATATCAGCACTGCATTGGCATTTTTAGCTTTTATAATATTATGGTAATTGGTTAGAATACTGATCCTGGAACCATCATAATTACCCCATGCACCAGTATTGCCGAGGGTGTTGTTCTGAGTAAAACCTTTAGAGAGGTCGAAACGGTAACCATCTACTTTAAAATCAGTAATCCAATACTCCAGGATTCTCTTCATGTAGTCCTTTGTATCCTGCGATTCATGGTTAAAGTCGAAGCCTACATTGAAATCATGTTTTGCCACAGTATTATAATATGGACTATTGGCAGCGGGCCTGCTGTTAGCTGCATCCCAGTAAAGCTGAACATAAGGGGAAGTACCAAAGGAATGATTTAATACCATATCCAATATTACAGCAATTCCATTGGCATGGCATACATCAATCATTTCTTTCAACTTTGCTTCTGTTCCGTAATATTTGTCCACAGCAAAATAGTAACATGGATTATATCCCCAGCTAAGGTTTCCTTCAAATTCGCTCACGGGCATAAATTCAATTGCATTAATCCCCATTCTTTTGAGGTAGGGTAATGTATCAATGATAGACTGGAAGCTATGCGGTGAAGAAAAGTCGCGAATTAACAATTCATAAATCACCAGGTCAGTAACTGGAGGCATTGTGAAATTTGTAGTCTGCCAGGTATATTCGGGCTGGTTCGTTTGTAACACTGTAGCCACCCCGGAAGTTTTTCCTGCAGGGTAATCGATTAATCCCGGATAAGTAACATCATCGATATAATGGTCATTCCATGGATCACTCACTTTTTTTGCATACGGGTCACCTACCCTGATACTACCATCGACAAAGTACTGGTAGACATATTCTTTACCGGGGACAAGGTTACCAACAGGGCACCAATATCTTTTGCCATCGGGTGTCCTGAACATATAATTAAGATCTCCCGGAAGCCAGTTATTAAAATCGCCCAGTACAAATGCAAATTCCTTAAGAGGAGCATAAAGGCAAAGGACCAGGCTATCGGCTGAAATGTAGTTGATCCCATCAATGATGCCTGCAGGCAATTCAGCAGTAACAACGGGAGGGCGTACATAATAGTAGAAAGAATCTGCAACCATATTGGTTGTTGTTTTAGCAATCGCTTTAACAAGCACTCTTCCATATTGGGTTGGAGTAATGTTTGTGGACAGGCTGGTGCCAGTATTTGCAGCAATTTGCTGACCATTGGCATAAAGAATTGTAGAGTCGGCCAACAATGAAGAAACTGAAACTGCGAAAGAAACACCGATTTGGGCAAACATGAAATCCTGGTCAGGATTTGTTATTTTGACGCTCAAACCTGAAGGGTAAATATCATAAAAAATATCTCCGTTAGTGGATGTTTTTCCTTCGAGCCAGGTTCCACCGACCTGAACTCCGGACCGAAATACAAATGCAAGTTTTTCTATTTGCTCATTGGCAGGAACACCGTAATAATCTCTGATAGAAGGAGAAATAGCAAGTTTCCATTTATTATTCCCAAGATTTGTAAGTTTACAAGCCGGTATATTAACACCCCAGTCTGCTTTCACATATTTCCAGTCGGATGTGCTGGTACTGAGGTTTGTAATCACACCAGTATGGGCATAAACATCCCCTGTATATCCGGCAAGTCCGCCACTACCCTGGGTTGCATCGAACACAACCTCTACTCCGTCCAGATCAGTAGGAAGCGCTGGAGTAACTGTAATGAGTTGACTGTAACCTGTTAAGGTCGAAATAGCAAAAACAATAAAGAAAAGGTGTCTAATTTTCATCGTGAGGTTTTTTTAATCTGATTACAAAAGTAACACTTTTGAAACCTTATTACCAAGGCTTCAGGAAAGGCAATACAGTTTTCGATTAAAGAATTCAACCTTTATTACAAAAAAATCAAATGAAATTATACATTTGCGTTTAGCAATTAATATTCAGGATATCATGATGAGTAAACGTCCACGTCTTACTTTCTGGCAAATCTGGAACATGAGTTTCGGATTTATGGGCATTCAATTTGGGTTTGCCTTGCAGAATGCAAATGCTTCCCGCATTTTACAAACTTTCGGGGCCGAGGTAGACCATTTGAGCTGGTTTTGGCTGGTAGCTCCGGTTACAGGAATGATCATTCAGCCCATTATTGGACTGGCGAGCGATAAAACCTGGAACAGACTAGGGAGAAGAAGGCCCTATTTTCTGGCCGGGGCCATCCTTACCAGTACTGCCTTGATACTTATGCCCAATGCGCCACATCTGGCTACATTTATTGCTCCAATGTTTATTGGTGGAGGCTTGCTTATGATCATGGATGCATCCATCAACATTTCCATGGAACCTTTCAGGGCATTGGTTGCCGACAAATTGCCTGAAGTACAGCACACCCTGGGTTTTTCAGTCCAGACTCTGCTGATTGGAATAGGGGCAGTAGTCGGTTCATGGTTGCCATATATCCTGGGAAACTGGTTTGGGATATCAAAGGAAGCTTCCGGAGCAGGATTAATTCCTGATAATGTTGCTTTCTCTTTCTATGTGGGTGCAGCGGTTCTTCTCACTACTATCCTGATCACTATTTTTACCACTTCTGAATATCCACCTGATTACTATGAAAAGGAGATTGAAGAAGAAAAGCCAAAGAAGGTTGTAATTCCAAAAATCATGGTGCAATTACTTCTGGTACAATTTTTCTCCTGGTTTGCTTTATTCTCGATGTGGGTTTATACCACTCCTGCCATTGCAGAGCATTTTTACAACAGTCCGGATCCTAATTCCGCCGGTTATCAGGAAGCTGGTGACTGGGTGGGGATTCTTTTCGGTATTTACAATGGAGTCTCAGCAGCAGTTGCTCTCCTGCTTCCCATTCTAGCTAAAAGAATAGGCAGGAAACAAACACATTCAATTGCACTTGTTATTGGCGGCCTTTCCTTCCTTTCATTCCTTATCATCCCCAATGCAAATATGTTAATCATTCCTATGATCGGAATTGGTATTGCCTGGGGAAGTATCCTTGCCATGCCTTATGCAATGCTTGCCAGTAGTATTCCTGCTAAGCGAATGGGTATTTATATGGGATTGTTTAATATGTCGATAACTATTCCGCAGATACTAAGTGGGATTTTCACTGGTCTGATCCTGAAATACCTGTTTAATGGCAACACGATGTTATGTATTGTAATGGCCGGTATTTCAATGATTTTAGGGGCTGGATTTGCTTTGGTTATCAAGGAGAAAAGCTAAAATTTCTTTGGATAACCCTTGCTACCTGCTATATAAGGACACACTTATAAGGATAAATTATTTCAGGTTTAATACCATGTCATCATTCATTCCCTGGTATTCAAACTGGCCGAGTTTTATAAAACCCAGATGGTGATAATAGGCAATAGCCCTATCATTTCCGGATTGGACCCCGCCCCAGAGAATAATCCTTTCAATTCCCTTTTCTTTAAGATCTGACAATATAAACCTGAAAAGCAATTTCCCGATTCCCATTCCCTGGTATTGATCACCGACTGAAGGGGCATATGTGCAGTCCGTTTCCATGGATAGCTTTAATCCATAGGATTCGAGCCTGCTGCGGTCATGATCCAGGTATCCATCTTTTATAATGGCATAAGCGATGATATTGTCACTTTCTTTTTCAACGCCTATATAGCCATTATGCTCCTTATGCACCAGAAAGAGGTTTTCAATGGTTTCCCGGTCAAAGTGATGCGGCCCAAACCTGCTTTTTGTCAGATCACTGAGGTTATGCAGGTAATGACGAAGAGGTTCCAGGTCATAATTGTTCAATTTCCTAAACTCAAAACTTTCTGATGATTTCCGATGATTTTCCATGCACAATGGTTTACATGAATGAAAAGAAGAAGAAGCTTCAAATTTCATAAAAATTGATTCCTTAATAGAAGAAATTTTTTATTATTTTCATTCTTTGAAAAACCAATGTTATGATTCTATCTTTCCATATCACTTACAAAACTTTTCCCGGTCAACAAATGATGTTGCAGGGTGCGATTCCTGAACTTGGATCAGCTTCAGAACTGAAGGCAGTTTATATGACATTGCTTGATGCTGAAACTGGTCATTGGTACCTGAACATTAGTTTAAAGAAGCTTTCAGACTTTTCATACCGGTATATCCTGAAGGACGACAACTTCAATACTCAGATTGAAGAGTGGGGACCTGACAGGAGCTTTTGTGCTGAAAACCGGACAGCCAATCATATTTTACTTACAGATCGATGGAGATCCTTTTCTGACCCGGATTATGCATTACATTCTTCGGCATTTACCAACGCCATTCTCAAGCCGGGTGAACTATTTCCTGCTCCGGTTGCAAAAGCAGCAGGAAAAACAGATTCCATAATCCTGAAATTTAAACCTACTGTAATCCGCATTAAGCCAGGTCATCGTGTTGCTGTATGTGGGAGTTCCAAAAGCCTGGGAGCCTGGAAAGATGAAAAAGCCCTGGTGCTGGGCAATCCAGAACACCCGGTGTGGGATGGTGAAGTCAGGATACCGGTTAAAGATTTCCCAGTCAGGTATAAATTTTTCATTCAGAATGAGAAAGGAGAGACAGCATTTTGGGAGAAATCCACCGATCGGATCATACAATTACCTGATGGTGAAATTCCAGATGTCATAGAGATCCGGGATGAGAAATTTGATTTCCCTCAGTATCCCTGGAAGGGGACCGGTGTAGCCATTCCCGTGTTTTCACTGCGACGTCGAAATGGATTTGGAGTTGGAGAATTTACCGATATCTCACTTCTTGTTGATTGGTCAGTAAATGTAGGAATACGAATGGTGCAAATCCTTCCAGTTAATGATACCGTTGCGAAGCATTCCTGGATGGATTCCTATCCATATGCTGCAATCTCTGTTTACGCACTTCATCCCATTTATATCAATATAAGTGAAATTGGTGCACTGAAATCAGAGATCAATCAGCAGATCATCGATGCACAAGGGAGATACCTGAATTCGTTACATAAAATTGATTATGAGGCTGTAATGGCGTTAAAATCCAGATTTTTCAAGCTTTTTTATGATCAGAGCAAAAAGCAATTATTAAAAGATCCGGAGTTTCTATCCTTCTTCAAAGAAAATGAACATTGGCTCCGGCCTTATGCAGCCTTTTCATACCTGCGTGATCTTTTTAATACTCCGGATTTCAGCCGATGGGGCGAGTACAGTAAACCGGGTGCAGAGTTGCTTGCTTTGCTTACTGATGAGAATTCTGCTCATTATGATGATATCGCAGTTCATTATTTCATCCAGTTCCATGCCTATAAGCAGTTATTTGAGGCAGCCAGGTATGCGCGTTCAAGAGGTGTAGTTCTTAAAGGTGACATCCCTATTGGTATTTACAGGAATTCTGTGGATGCATGGCTAAGTCCGGAGCTCTATCATATGGACAGACAAGCGGGAGCACCTCCGGATGATTTTTCAGCAAAAGGTCAGAATTGGCGTTTCCCTACCTACAATTGGGAGGAGATGGCCAAAGATAATTATGGTTGGTGGCAACAGAGGTTGCGACAACTTTCGGGATATTTTGATGCATTCAGGATTGATCATATTCTAGGCTTTTTCAGGATTTGGGAGATCCCTTCTTCACAAGTCGAAGGATTGCTGGGGTATTTTAACCCAAGCCTTCCATTTTATCGTGATGACTTGCAGGAACGAGGTATCTGGTTTGATGAGCAAAGGCTATGCAAGCCATATATCCGTGAACATTTCCTGTATGAACGTTTTGGTGAACTTATGGAGGAGGTTAAATATAATTTCCTTGAAGAATATGCTCCCGGCTGTTATAACCTGAGAGAGGAATACAATACTCAGAGTAAGATTGAACAAAAGCTAGTTGTTGAGCCGGATGCCAGTCCATGGATGAGAAACCGTATTGAACGTATGATACAGGGATTAAACTCCTTAGTTGCTGAAGTCCTTTTCCTGCATGCACCCGATACAGGTGACAATGGTTACTTCCCAAGGAATGCGCTACATTTCACCCGTTCTTACCAGGAACTTGACGGGCATACCAAACACGCGATCAACCAGGTATATCTTGAGTATTTCTATCAGCGAAATGAGGAGTTCTGGCGTGGAAAAGCTATGACTAAGCTGCCTGTGATAAAAAAGGCAACTAATATGCTGTTATGTGGGGAGGACCTTGGTATGGTTCCCGCTTGTGTACCCAGTGTTATGAATGAATTGGGGATTCTGAGCCTGGAAGTGCAGCGTATGCCTAAGGATATAAAAGTAGCCTTCGGACATCCAGCTTCATATCCCTATCTTTCAGTAGCAACACCTTCATCGCATGACACCTCTACCATTCGCGGCTGGTGGGAGGAGGATCCTGCCCGTTCGCAGAAGTTTTATTATGAGATATTAGGCAACCATGGTCCTTCGCCTTATTTCTGTGAGCCGGATATTGTAAGACAAATTATTGTTCAGCACCTTTATTCACCAAGCATGTGGGCTGTTTTCCCTATCCAGGACCTATTGGGGATGGATGGGAAAATAAGGTTGAAAGATGCCCGGGAAGAACGGATTAATAACCCAGGGAATCCTAATCATTACTGGAGGTACCGGCTTCACCTTAATCTCGAGGATTTACTTGAACTTGATGGATTTAATGAATCTCTCAAAGATATGATCCTGCAATCAGGAAGGCTGGAGATCTATTGATCAAAAAAAAGTCACATTTTTAAAAGCTTTGGCCTCTAAAAATGTGACTATAAATTGTCGCTCAGTTAATACTGAATGTTTTTATTTCGCTTCCATGATCAAATATCCCCATGGTTGGAGGGTAAGATCGAGGTTGCTGCTATTGAGTGTGAATTTTGATTTGCTGAAAACATCGGTATACTCACCATCCGCTTTTGAATCCTTTAGTTTCACGGTCATCTTTTCAGCACTCAGGTTGAAAATGGCCACTACTTTATGATCTCCCTTTTCTCTTATAAATGAAAGGATTTTTTCAGGATTATTGTTATCCAGCGCAACAAAACTTCCGCCATAGGGAGCATTCCACAGGGCTTCATTTTCATGCTTTAAAGTATTCAAAGTCTTGTAAAAAGCTGAATTATCCTTCAGATTCCAGTTAATGCTATCTTTAATGAAGAACTGTAACCTGTGATTCAGGCCTGCTTCCTGCCCGCTGTAGATCAAAGGCATACCTGGTAAAGTGTAGGTAAGGATTGCAAATGCATTTTCACCTTCTCCGAACTTTTCTGAAGCAGTCCCATTCCATGAGTTTTCATCATGGTTGGTAATGAAGTTCATTTTGAAAGCATCAGCCGGCATGGTGGAGTCATTCTTCGACTGCTGTTTAAAAATAGCACCGGCAGTTTCTTTTCCTTTTGCAATATTGACCATGACTCCATTGCTCATACTCCAGCCATAAGCGGCATCAAAGGCTTTAACGAACAATTCCGGTTTATCTTCATTTTCCGCAAGCATGAAAACAGGTTTCACCTTATCGAGTTCTACCCTTGCAGTGTCCCAGAAATCAACAGGAACTTCACCTGCCACATCGCAACGGAATCCATCGATATCACATTTTTCAATCCAATACTTCATGGATTCGATCATGGCTTTACGCATCTCCTGGTTTTCAAAATTCAGTTTTGCCACATCTGTCCAGTCGAAGGCTGATTGAATATTGCCGGCGCTATCCTGAACGTACCATTCGGGATGTTCTTTTATCCATGGATTATCCCAGGCTGAATGGTTAGCTACCCAGTCGATAATCACCTTAAAGCCTTTTTCATGAGCTTTTGTTACCAGTTCCTTGAAATCAGCTTCTGTTCCAAATTCAGGATTGATTCCTTTGTAATCTTGCACTGAATAATAGCTGCCAAGACTTTCCTTCATTCCATCAGGCACTTTACGTTTTTCCAGTCCAATGGGATGAATCGGCATAAACCAAAGGATATCGACGCCAAGTTCTTTCAGTCGGTCGAGGTGAGTTTCAAAGGCTTTAAATGTACCTTCAGGAGTGTACTGCCGGGTATTTACTTCGTAAATCACCGCATTTTTTACCCAATCAGGGTAACGGGCCGTAACGTTTGGATCATTTTTGGTTGTGTTACATGCCATAAGAACGAACAGCAGGCATGAAACGATGGATAATTTAAGTGCAAACTTTTTCATGGTGGATGTTTTAAGTTTCCTTGAATTGAATTGTATTGACGGCCTATTTAAGATTCTTCGGCTCTATTATTTCAATTTTAATCGGTTCTCCGGTCCAGGTGAAATTGATTTTCAGCCAACCATCTATAAACCTGTAATTACTAATCCCCGGTTTTATTATTTTAGTTTGGGTAATCTCTTTGCCATTGATCAAAACCTTTGAAGGCTTATTGCTTCTTCTCACTTCAAAATTCATCTTTCTTGAAAGAGGCTTACCAGTCCAGCTACCCTCAGTTGAAAGCGCAATAGTTGTTGTTAGTCCCGTCTTTTCCCCTGAATATTTTATCAATTCAAACTGGTTTTTCCCCAGACTCGAATTACTCCATCCATCATCCTCGTATTGAATAAATTGACTACTTCCTTCCGGATAATATCTCACAATATATTCTTTTGCTTTATAATCATCAGTGGTCTGAAGAGGGGGTATCATAGGAACAAAACTTCCTGATTTTACAAATACAGGAAGATTATCAATTGTCAAATGATAGTTATACCATTGATTACCTGAATAAGCGAGGTGGGTATTGAAATCAATCCATGTACCGTCAGGGAAATAAATGCTGATGCTATCCTTACCTTTTTCAGTTATAGCAGCAACCATGAGCTGGTCGCCCCAGAAATACTGATTTTCCTGCATATAGGCAAATGGATCCTCCGGGAAATAATAAAATAGTGGCGCCATCAGGGGCTTCCCGGAAGTTGCATTTTTCCAGGCCAGGGTATAATTGTAAGGTAAAAGTGCATATCGCAATTCCATGTATCTTCTTACAATATCCTGTGTTTTTTCCGACCAATACACTGGTTCACTGGGAATTGTTGAACCATGAGGCCTGAGGATAGGAGTAAAAACAGCAAACTGAAGCCATCGGGTATACAGTTCTTCATCTTTCACTCCCTGCGCAAAGCCCCCGGCATCAGAATGGATATAACCTAATCCACTTATACTCATGGTTAACAATAAAGGAAGCTGAGCTTTCAATCCGCCCCATGAACGGGAGACATCACCTGTCCAGGGATAAGCTGAAAACCGCTGTGAACCTGCAAACCCTGATCGCTGCAGATGAAAGAGCCGTGTATCAGGATAATGCTGACGATACTTATCAAAAAGCATTTTATCCCAATAATGCCCATAGACGTTATGGACTTCATCGGCTTTCCCGGTTACGTGGTAAATATCAGAAGGATGGCTTTCCGGTTCTCCAAGGTCGCCCCACCAGCCAGCAACACCGTTTTCAATTTGTTTCTGGTATTTGCTCCAGAACCAATCTTTTGCTTCAGGTTTGAAAATATCAATCAAGCTGCCGGCACCGAAATAGAATTGCTTGTCGATATAAGGATTTCCAAGGCTATCAGTCACAAATACTCCCTTTTCGGCAGCAATTTTATGATTAGCAACTGTATCAATTACGTAAGGCTCAGTAATTAAAATGGTTTTGATCCCTTTCGAACGAAAGGAATTAATCATACCCACCGGGTCGGGCCAGGCTTTTTTGTACCAGTCGAGTTTCCCGAGATGGCCCTGGATGCTGTCGCCAAACCAATAGAAGTCGAGGATAATTGCATCCATTGGAAACTTTTTGGCAAGCATCAGATTTACGATACTATCGGTTTCATATTGATTCCTGTAGGCCATCCTGCTTTGAAGATTGCCAAGCGCCCAGCGGGGAGGGAGTGCCTGTCGTCCGGTCAACTCCGTATAATCACTGCTGATGGATGGCCAGTTTGAGCCTGCAACCACAAAGTACCGGAGTGTACCACCCATGGTACCCCATTCCTGGATTTGGGTTTCAGTTTTTCCAATATCCACATATCCCTTTTGAGGGTTATCGAAAAGGACGGCATATTTTGATGAGGAAAAAGTCAAGGGCATTGAATAGTTCAGCATGGAAGCCCCAAACTCATATCCATAAAAAGGCCGGTTATAAAGTAAAAAACGATTTCCCCTCCGGTTCATAGCAACAGCGCGCTCTCCGGCTCCATACACAGCTTCATCCTCTTTTAACTTAAATCGAATTCCCCTGTTATCAGCATTTAGAAAGAAACCTTCTTCTTCTGAAAGGATAGTGTCGCCCTGGTAAATGAAGCTAAGCCGGAAAGGATAGTTATGAGCAAAAATGCTTAATTCACCACTTTCGAGAAGTTGACCTGAAGGCATGGTGGTAGTCTTGCGAACAACTATTCCCGGTTTCAGAATTACAGCATGAGAAGTATCAGCAAATGGTTTTCCGTCGGGACTGAAGGTAACTCCCACAATACGGGGATTCAGTGACCGAAGCATAACGAGTCCGCGATCTGTAAAAATATTCCAGCCATCAGAGAGCTGTTCAACCCGGCTCAATTTTCGGGCTGGATTTGGAACACGGGAATTCTCCTGAACCGGAGGAACGTAGCCATTCACAGGAACGGTAATATCTTCATTCAAAAGTGTTTTACCCACAAGGGTTCCATCTTCATTCCTGAATACAAAAGCCAGCTGTTGGGCTACATCTTCCGGATTCAGTTTATAGAAGTCGCTGATCTTCATCCTGAAAGAGTAGAGGTCGGCACTTTCACGTTTCATCAGCACTTTTGGATCCGGCTTTCCCCAGGTTCCTACCACATATTTCCAGTCGTGACCGTCAATGCTTTTATTGGTAATCACGCCGGTATGAAGGTAGATATCGCCGGTTTGTCCGGCAAGTGCTTTATTCCCGGCAGCTGCATTGAAGTAAAGTGTTATATCGGTATCGACCGGTGGGTTGGAAGGATCAAGCCAGACAATCTGTGAAAAGCCTAGACTGGAGCTGAATACAATAAATACGACGAATAGATTCCTGACGATGACATTCATTCTGGAAAGGGGATGGTTCATGATTCTGATAAATTAGATCAGCATACTTAGGTGATTCTGCCCTTTTTTACCGCAAGGACGCAAAGGTTACGCAAAGACGCATGGGAGGATTACTCAATTACTAAGAACAGTGCTTTTTCAGTCAAAAACGTTGTTCTGATTATTTTGACAATTCAATGATCCTGACCGATTTACCGGGAATTTCGAGCTTATCGAGATCTTTAACGGCTGTTCCAGCAAAAGCATCCTTCCCTTTTCTGAATCCCTTCAGGTTTTCGTGGAACCTTTTGGTTTCTATGTTCTTCTCCTTGCTATTATTATTCATGACAACCATTACGGAATTATCTCCCTGGGTGCGGAAGTACACATAGATTCCGTCTTCCGGAATATAGTGAACCAGCTTGCCGTTTTGAACAGTGGTGTTTCCTTTTCTCCAATTGAGCAGTTTGCTGAGGTAATCATAGACATCCTTTTGATCCTTACTCAGGAACTGATTCTTGACAAAGCTTGTCTGATCGCCTTCCCATCCTCCCGGGAAATCTTTTCTTTTGCCGGGATCGCCTTCCAATGTTCCCCTGTCGCTCAATGCCTCAGTGCCATAATAGAACATAGGAATACCGCGGGTTGTACAAATAAAAGCAAGGGCCATCTTTACATTTTCGGCACTTTTCAATACCTGGTAAATTCTTTCGATGTCGTGATTATCGACGAAAGTAACCAATTTATTAGGGTCAGAATATACAAAGTCCTGGCTAACCAGCTCATAAAGTCTTGCCAGTCCGGTGTCCCATCCTTCATTTTCGTTAAACGCCTTTTGGATGGCAAACATCAATGGAAAATCGAATACATGGGTGAGATTGGAGCGAAACCCGGTATTATTTGGAGATTGATCGAGCCAATAGGCTACCTGGCTTGGAGTATTGAGCCATGCTTCACCCACTACACTGAAATTTGGATATTCTTCCCTGAGTCTTTTCATCCATGCTGACATGAATTCCTGGTCGGGGTAGGGATAGGTATCCTGGCGAATTCCATCGAGGCCTGCATATTCGATCCACCAGATACTATTCTGAATCAGGTAATTGGCAACATATGGATTTTTCTGATTAAAATCAGCCATGGTATTGTCGAACCACCCATTAACCATTTTATCCTTATCAAACTGAGAAGCATGCGGGTCGATATTAACACCTCCGCGGAAATTTGACCGGGTAAATTCGGGCCATTCATTTACCCAGTCTTTCTGAGGCAAATCTTTCATCCACCAATGTTTAGTTCCATAATGGTTGAATACCATATCCATTATGATTTTAATCCCTTTGCGGTGTGCTTCCATCACCATATCACGGTAGCTTTCATTGGTGCCGAAACGTGGGTCAATTTTATAAAGGTCGGTGATGGCATAACCATGATAAGAAGCTGCAGGCATATTATTTTCGAGCAGAGGAGTACACCAGATCGCAGTAATTCCCATCTTCTGAAGATAGTCGAGATGGTTTGAAATTCCTTTTATATCGCCACCATGACGGCCATGAGGATTGTTGCGATCTGCCTTTTCGAGCATACCAGTCATATTATCATTTGAAGGATCACCGTTGGCAAAACGGTCGGGCATGATCAGATAAATGTTGTCAGCCGTAGTGAAGCTTCCCCTTTGAGCGGAACCTGATTCACGTGCTTTCAGTTCATAGTTCCATGTAGCCAGAGCTTTGCCCTCATCCATGAAACTCAGTTTCACCGTGCAGGGTTTTACATCCTTTCCAATCTGCAGGTCGATGAACATATAATCGGAACCTGCCTTTTGGTATTTTTTAATCTTCACACCCTTAACATCCACCTTTGGATCGGTGCGGCCAACACTATTTCCATGAACCATAAGCTGAACCGTATTGTTTTTCATGCCAATCCACCAGTTGGGTGGTTCCACGTGATCAATGGTAACCTGGGCTTGTGAGAAGCAGGAAATAAAAAGGATCAACAATATTGGAATGCACTTTTTCATGGAGGGATAGATTGGTTTGATGCAAAGATATAAGAAAAGATTCCATATAATATAGGGTAATTTTTACGCAATCGTTTGCAGGATAATAATTTATATGGCCAAGGTGCCAGAGTGCCAATGTGCCGGAGTGCCGGGTGCCGGGTGCCGGGTGCTGGGTGCCGACGTGCCGACGTGCCGGGGTGCCCTGAAGAGGAGGCTTTGGCTCTGAGTGCTTGGCCGGTTTGACTGAGGGAATCAGGATAAATAATTAAATTAGTCTCAGTGGGGCAAGAGAAAAAGAAAAATATAAAATGAAAAATGCAAAATGAAAAACAGTCGGGCAGGTGCAAAACTCAGTACTCCTTGCTTATTATAGAGCTCAGCAATTTTGGATTAAAATTCAATTTGTAAAATGCGCTGACAGTCAATAATGGAAAGCGCCTGCCTGCCGGCGAGGCAGGGATGAAACGGATCATCACGCGGATTTACACGGATCTAATTTTGCTTATTTGTGTTGGATTTGCGGCACTAATCTATTTACTACTCGCTACTCACAAGCTACTAATTACTAGTCGCTACTCACAAGCCACTATTCACTAGTCACTAGTCGCTATCCACTTCCCCAATTCAACCGAATTCCGTACTTTTGCATACAAATAAGAATTATATTGATATTATGGAAATAGTAGTAAGTGGAATTCGTCCGACCGGCAACCTGCACCTGGGTAATTACTTTGGTGCCATGCAGAACTTTGTGAAGATGCAGGAAACCAATCAGTGTTATTTTTTTATTGCTGATTATCACTCGCTTACTACACATCCCACTCCTGCCGACTTACATGGAAACGTGAAACAGGTGCTGGTAGAGTACCTGGCCTGCGGTCTGGATCCAGAAAAAGCAACACTCTATCTGCAAAGTGATATCCCTGAAACAGCTGAGCTTTACCTTTTCCTCAATATGAATGCCTACCTGGGAGAACTGGAAAGAGTTACTTCCTTCAAGGACAAAGCACGCACACAACCAGACAATATTAATGCCGGATTGCTCACCTATCCCTACCCTGATGGCAGCCGACATTATCATTCATAAAGCACATAAAGTTCCCGTTGGCAAGGACCAGGAACAGCACCTGGAAATGACCAGAACTTTTGCCAATCGCTTCAACCGTATGTACAAGGTGGATTATTTCCCTGAACCTGTGGCTTATAATTTTGGAGAACAACTTATTAAGATCCCTGGCCTTGATGGCAGCACCAAGATGGGTAAAAGCGAAGGAGAAGGCAATGCCATCTTCCTGTTTGATGCCCCGGAAGTGATCAGGAAAAAGGTGATGCGTGCGGTTACCGATAGTGGCCCAACCGAGCCCAATCAGCCCAAACCCCAGGCAATTGAGAACCTTTTTAACCTGATGAAAGCTTTATCAGCCCCGGAAACAATCTCATTTTTTGATGAACAGTACAGTAAATGTGCTATTCGTTATGGAGACCTGAAAAAACAGCTGGCAGAAGATGTGATCAAATTTACAACACCATTCAGGGAGAGGATTCTCGAATTATTAGGCAATGAAGAATATCTCCATAAAGTTGTAACAATGGGAAAAGAAAAAGCCCATGCCAGTGCAGCAAATACATTGAAAGAGGTGAGGGAGATTATCGGGTTTAAGCATTTCTAGGCAATAAGATTCCTGATCAGAAAATTTCTCAGAATTGAAGATATTCCTTTGTGGCAAAAGGCAAAGAGAGTATAAATTTCCATTTCTTTAAGAGAATTGCTATGTAGTGCGGAAATTGCTATTCCGTGCGCTATTCAGCACGGACGTTGCAATGCAACGTCCGTACTGAATAGAAGATTATTGGAATTAAGCTATTCTGAGCATTAAGATTCCTGCCCCAAGAATCATGATTAATAAATATCCGGATATCGGATTTGGATGAAATAGCCAGATATCGGATATGAAATGCAAATCATCATATGTACGGACGTTGCAATGCAACGTCCGTACATATGATGATTTGAAAGGGCTGATTTTAGGGGGATTCTTTGCGAAAGATGATTTGCGAGAGATGATTTGCAATAAAAGCATCGTAAAAGATGCTCTGCAATTGGCTTTTTTAAATAAATGGGAATAGAAATTCAAATATTTTTGATTTCTATTTATTAGGAGGAAAGAGATATTCCAGCGCTTCGGGCAAATGCTTCTGCCAGAATTTCCAATTATGGCCTTCGGGGTATTCCTTGAAGATGTAGTTACAACCTTTCCTGTCGAGGACAGCCTTCAGGTTTTTAACCAATGGTATAAGAAAAGGAATATCGTATTTGCCAAGGCAGAGGTAGTTTTTCTGATTTGAGCACTCGATTGATCCTAAGGTTTTATAAATGGAAGGCTGCACATTGCTTGAAAAAGCCGCAACCAGTGCATTTTGTTTCGGATTTATTGCAACCAGCCATAAAGCAATGTTCCCTCCATTTGAAATGCCAATCTGGGCGCGGGATTCAGGTGTTGCGAGAGTACGATATCCAAGGTCGATAAAGGGGATAAGTTCATCAAACATATAGCGGGAGAATTTTGCCTGGCGGTTGCCTGAGTATTCGTCATCCCTTTTCACCGGCTCCACGAATACGGCGATGAAAGGGCGGATCTTCCCTTCATAAATCATGTTGTCCATGATATCGCGAACATCCATCATGTCGAAGAACTGGAATCCATCGTGGAAGAAAGCTACCGGGTATTTGTCGGAGCCTTTCTCATAATTGGGAGGAAGATAAATCCTGATCTGCCTGCGTTCCTTGAAGGTATTACTTTGAAAAGCCGTATCAAAATAGGTTCCCCAGGGCACAGCATCCCTTTCCTGCGTGTAGAGTGGCTGTTCATATTCAGGCATCAGGAGCTCAGAATTCGGGCCCATTCCGCCTTGTATTATATTAGGATTCAGTGGGTCAAGGATCCAGTCCTTGCCATTTACAACGATTTTATATTCGAGGCGGGCATCTGATTCATAAGTAGTCATCACATACCAATACTCAGTCCCTTCAATTCTTTTCATTGACAGGCCCGGACTCCAGACGGTAGCGTCGCCTGCTACGGATACTGAATCTGCTTTCCCTTTGTACAAAAAGTAAACATTGGTTTTTCCTTCAACAACAGGCACCGAAACACCGCTGGAGAAATACTCATCAAGCATTTTCACTTTCATTGTGTTGTCCTGCGATTCGATTTTCTGCAGAAGTTGACTAAATGACTGTCCGAAGGAGAAACTACAGGTCATCATTAATACAAGTAATAGATGAAGGCTTTTCATAAGTTCAGATTTTTAAAAAGATACTAAACAGTACCTGGTTTTTGTGAACCCCCCACTGGCAGACAGATCCGGATTGCTTAGGTATATGTGAATATGCAATAAAAAACTTTGAAATTTAAGAAGCCCTCAGCAGAAAGGGTTATTTCATTGCGATTCACAATACAAATATACTTAATAGAGGAGTTTCAAATTCACTGTTTTATAGCAGTCACTATTCATATAAACATATTGAATATATTTGTGTAATCCTTAAATCATAGTTTCAGTTTTGTATACCGAAATACTTACTATTCGTTATGAAAAAAGCTTTGTATTCCACTATTCCCTTAATCATTTATTTACTTCTGATTTCGTCGTGTAAAGAAGATAATCCCCAAGATTCGTTAAGCACCGGTTCTTATTCCCTGGGAACAGCAACTGAATGGAAACTGGCGTCAACCCCACTCAGATTTCCGGAGGCTTTGCTTTCAAATGACCCGGCCTTTGGATTCAACAGGGCAAATATCAGCTGGTACACTATTGATGCTTCAGTGTTTCATGATAAGTCTGGTCCGCTGAGGCCCGCCAATATTACCAGCGAAGATATGTCAAAGGACGAATGCCGGGTAGTGTGGGTGAATGAAATTTTCCCCGGATATGAAAGCCCCAATGGTATCCCTTTGAATATACCATCCTTAAGCATAGATTACTATCCCTCAGAACGTGGACGATGGAATTACGATACAGAACCAACCATTTACTCATCGGGAATTAATACCAATGGTGAATTAAATACTCCCGGTAACCGATGGGGAGGAATCATGAGAAAGCTCGAAAAAATGGATTACCCGGTTAATTATATTGATTTCTGGCTTATGGACCCCTTTACCACAACACCTGATGCTGATGGGCTTCTAGTATTTGATATTGGGCAAATAAGTGAAGATATACTGGCAGATAGACTTCTTTCAGCTGAATATACCGAGGCTGGAGCTGCCACAGAAACTGTCTGGGGGAAAGTGCTCCCATTAAGTGATCTCAATTCATTTAACAATATCGATCCGGCTGCACAGGACATTGGCCTTGATGGACTGAAAACTGAGGATGAAAAAACATATTTCAATAGTTATCTGCAGAAGATAGAACAGAAATGCCAGTCCGAATTTTATCATTCCATTCTTTCAGATCCCACCGGGGATAATTATCATCATTACCTTGGAGCGGATTATGATGCATTGAACTATAATGTGCGAGATCGTTACAAGTATTATTGTGGCGAAGAACAAAATTCCTCGAATTCTGATGATTTACAAATATCCACCCGACAACCAAATTCTGAGGATCTTAATCATAACGGTCGGTTAGATACCCTTAACAGTTATTTCGAATATAAAGTTGAAATCAATCATGGAGAATTCCAGGCGGGACAGAATTTTATTGTAGAATCCTATAGAGATCCGCTGGGAACCATTAAGAAAGAGAATGGAGCTAATGCCATGACCATATTTTATCATTTTCGGATACCACTGAAAGAGTATACTGCTCAGTATGGTTCTCCTGCATTCTCAGCTAATCCACAATTCATCAGGATTTATGTTACCGGATTTCAGCAACCGGTGAACCTCCGCATTTTCAATCTTTGCTTAACTGAGGATATTACAAACTAGAACTTTATCACAAGCTTCAAGTAACCATTTAAATTGAAACTCAAAGTTTCGGATTACATGGTTAATTTTGCAGACTGAAAATAAATTATGCTTGAAAACTCAAAACCAGAAAAAGCCATCCTTGTCGGCCTCATCACCGCTAAACAAGATGAATTAAATGTTCATGATTTCCTTGATGAGCTTGAATTCCTGCTCGATACTGCAGGGGCCATTCCTGATAAGCGGTTTGTCCAGAAGCTTCCCATGCCCGACTCCCGCACTTTTGTAGGTAGCGGGAAACTTGAGGAGATTGCTGAATATGTGAAAGCTGCGGGAATTGATATCGCCGTATTTGATGATGAATTGAGTGGTTCACAAACCCGAAATATAGAAAATGCTTTGGGGTGCAGGGTGCTTGACCGTCCACTGCTGATCCTTGATATTTTTGCCAAAAGGGCACGTACCAATGTAGCCCGAACCCAGGTGGAACTCGCTCAGTACCAATACCTGCTTCCACGATTAACCCGCATGTGGACCCACCTTGAGAAACAAAGAGGGGGGATCGGGATGCGCGGTCCTGGTGAAAAAGAAATTGAAACCGACCGAAGGATTATCAGGGACAAGATCACTCTCCTGAAGGAAAAGCTTAAGGATATTGACAAGCAGAAGGTAACCCAGCGGAAAAGCAGGGAGGAATTGATCAGGGTTGCATTGGTTGGATATACAAATGCAGGGAAAAGTACTACCATGAACCTGCTGAGCAAGAGTGATGTTTTTGCCGAGAACAAGCTTTTTGCTACCCTCGATACTACTGTGCGTAAGGTGGTGATTGAAAATCTGCCCTTCCTCCTGACAGATACCGTTGGTTTTATCCGCAAACTGCCCCATAGCCTGGTGGAATCTTTCAAATCTACTCTTGATGAGGTGCGGGAAGCTGACCTGTTACTTCATATTGTTGATATTTCGCACCCTGCCTTTGAGGACCAGCTTAATGTAGCTCATCAGACTTTATCCGAAATCGGTTGTTCCGACAAGCCCACCATCGTGGTGTTCAATAAAATGGATGCATACAGCCATGTGGAAAAGGATCCTATTGACCTTACCCCGTCAACTAAGGAGAATATCACCCTGGAAGAACTTCAGAATACCTGGATGGCCAAGGCCAATGCTCCGGCAATTTTTATTTCGGCGAAACAGAAGTTGAATATTGAAGAGTTCAGGAAGTTGTTGTATGAGGAAGTGAAGAAGTTGCATGTGATCAGGTATCCATATAATAGTTTTCTGTATTAATCGGGTTAATAGTGACTAGTGAATAGTGAATAGTAGCGACTAGCGAATAGTGATTAGTGAAAAGTTTATAGTGACTAAATATAGAGAATGGTGAGCCGAAGACTTCCCTTCGGGAAATTATCGAATTCGAATTAGCAAAAATTTGGTGAGTTTACCCCCCACCCCTTATGAACAGGGGGAGTTGTCTTTATAGAAATTTGTATTCCCATTCCATTACCAATTACTTCCCCCAGGATATTTCTAAATTTCTAAATTTCTATATTGTCGAATTGTCAAATTGTCGAATTGTCGAATTGCCGAATTATCAAATTCATTCATTAGCAGGAGTTCCAAATGTCACCTCTTCACCTTTTCGATAGATGGCTGTTCTGTAAAGTTTATGTTTTTCATCATAAAATCTCCATTCACCATCCCAGCAATACCGGATTTCAGTAGGTGTATATAATCTTTTCGCACCTCCTTTCTGGGTCACATGGCCCAGTGTATCAAGGTATTTCACCCTTATTAAACTATCTCCCTTATAATGCAGTTTAAGCCGAACTTTGCCATTGGCATGGTAGTAACGGGTGGTTCGATACTCCAGTCCGTGCTTAAACCATGCTTTGCTGGAAGGCAACCGCCGGGCTGAATCCTGCCATGTGATCCAGCGTCCGTGGCGGTTGCCTTTTGTATCAAATTGATTTCTTTTCATGCATACAGGTTGGGAATAACCCTGTAAAACAATTAAAACCAATGATATGATAATAACCAGTGATCTCATTTATTTTGGGTGCTTGTCATTGGATAAAGTGAACTTAATAGGCATGTTATATTGCACCCTGACAAACTTACCTCTTTGTTTTCCCGGATTCCATTTTGGCATCTCACTCACAACGCGGTAAGCTTCTTCATCGCATCCGGCTCCTATTCCTCTAATGGTTTTTACATTGGAGATGGATCCATCTTCTTCAACGATAAAAGAAATGTAAACGGTTCCCTGAACCCCTTTTTTCCTGGCATCTTCAGGGTACTTAATGGAGCTGACCATGTATTTGATCCTGGCGTCATCACCACCCGGAAAACTGGGAGGATCTTCAACGACTGTAAATACATCATTTTCTGGTTTTTGAGTCTTGCTAGTTGCAGCTTTTTTTGAGGTTTTAGCTGGTTTTGCAGGAGAAGGAGGAGGAACCGGTTTCTCGGGATCCTGGGGTGCTATTATTTTAGCAGGAGGTGCAGGTGTTGCTGGAGGAGCAACAGAAGCCTGCTTGTCAGTTGTTTGAGCACTCACTCCCTGGCTTTGAAGCAGGGTGATGCTCAAAGCTGCCAGAAGAACAATGGGGATTATGCCCCAGATTTTGTAGGCAGCCAGTCTGGTTGATTTCTTGAGTAACATGACAATTCGTTTTTTAGTTAGAAGATTAAAATTATTTGCAATGATATATTGGGGGTTTCCGGAAACCTCATTGAATAAAAGTTGCTGATAGGTAAGAGGTTCAATACCATAACGGATCACCTCCCTGTCAGCAAGGTATTCATGCACCTCCCTCAAAGCCTTTTTCATCAGGAAGAAGAAAGGGTTGAACCAGAAAATACTTGAAAGCAGTTCCAGTAAGATCAGGTCGAGCATGTGTTTTTGACGAATATGGGCATTTTCGTGAATGATGATTTGTTTTAATCCCGGATGCTGCTCATATTCATGAGAAATATAGATTTTCCCCATAAATGAGAATGGACTACCACTGTGTTGAACCAGGAAGATGTTTTCATCCAGTTTCCTTGCTGATTTTGACATTTTGTAAAACCGATAAATCCGGAGTAATCCAAAAGCGAATCCAGCCAGCATCGCCATTGAAACCAGGAAATATCCCATCATTGCCCAGTTAAGGATGAGTCTTTGCTGCTCTTCTGTGACCAGACGCTGTCCGGTTATTACAACTTCGGGTAATTGTATTATCGGCAGAACCGCTGCGGGCTCACCATCAATATATATAGCAGGGAGGAAACTTCCGAGAAATGGCAGCACAACCATAAGGAATACTGCAGTAAGAAGGTAAAACCTGTTAAAAGTCAGATAACTCTCTCTTCGCATCAACAACTGATAGCTTCCATACAGTAAAGCTCCAATCAGGATGCTTTTGGCCAGGTACATGATAAGACTGATCATCTCCTTGATTTTTTCTGTTCGATTTGCTGGTCAATGATTTTCCTGATTTCTTCCATCTCTTTCACCGTAATGTTTTCATCACCTGAAAAGAATGAAACCATTTTACGATAGGAGTTATCAAAGTATCCCTTCATGAAATTGCCCATAAATTGCCTTGTATACTCCTGTTTTAACACTAAAGGGTAGTACTGGTGAGTTTTCCCAAAAGCCAGGTGGCTGACAAATCCCTTTTTCTCGAGGATCCTGATTATTGTGGAAACAGTATTATATGCAGGCTTCGGTTCAGGAAAATGCTCCAAAACCTCATTCACAAATCCCTTTTCAAGATTCCAGAGAATTTGCATAACCTCCTCTTCTGCCCTTGTTAACTCCTGGAGAGTTTCTTTTTGCTTCTTGTTCATGTGGTTCAAAATCTGGTTGATGAATGACGATGTAAATATACAACTAATTTCTTAGTTATGCAACTAATCTCTTAGTTTTGAATAATAATATTTGCAGACATGGATGTTGCAGAACCTGACAATAGTTTCGAAAGTGTTGATATTATTGCATTTACGGCAATTCCGTCATGAAGTGACCTGTTAGTTAGTATTTCGGGAAAGTTAAAGTTTTAGCCTCAGAATGGAATATTTGTATTACTTTCGCAATGAAATGGTTACTATGTATTTTTAGACTCCATATCCCCCGGAATCCGGGATTTCAGTCAGGTAGCAAACCCTGTATTTCTTATTGTTTTCAATATTTGAGATGAATTGGGCCCTGTAATCACTGGTTACATTTTAATTCCAGCATTTTATTCATTAAACCCCCACTAATGGCAAGATCGCAAGAAACATTCAACAAAAAGGATGTCAGAAATAAAAAAGAGAAGAAGAGAAAAGACAAGGAAAAGAAGAGATTGGAACGTAAAGATGGCACAAAATCCGGATCACCGGACGATATGATTGCCTATGTAGATGAATTTGGAAATATAACTTCAACCCCACCGGATATCAGTGTTAAAAAGGTAATAGACCTTGATGATATCCGAATCAGCATACCCAAGAAAGAGTTACTCGAGAAGGTAGACCCTATCAGAAAAGGAAAAGTAACCTTTTTCAACGATTCAAAAGGATATGGCTTCATTAAAGATGCAGAATCACAAGAAAGTGTATTTGTGCATGCAAATAATCTAATGGAGCAGATCAAAGAAAACGATATTGTAAACTTTGAACTGGAAAAAACACAGAAAGGTGCTGCTGCTGTCAGGGTAAAATTATTCAAAGCTGAAAAACCTGCTCCTGTTCAGAAAGAACCTGTTTCAGAAAAGCCTGAGGAACCTGCCCAGGAATAGTGCAATTACCAGGGTAATTATCGAAACAATCATAATAAATTTCCCGAAGGTCCCCACACCTCCTTCTGAATCTCTTGCGATATATCCGGTTGCAACGCCAACTATCGCCAGGATGATGAGTAAGGAAGAGGTAATATTATATCCTGATACCAGCGTAAGTACAAATATACCAGGAAGGCCTATCATGGCTATCAGTCCAATGGTCAGGCATCCTTTTGCCTGGATAAAATCAAAGAAAACGGAGAAAAACTTAAAGAGGAAATAAAGGATCAGCATAGCAAATAAGCTTGCTGAGACCAGTATCCATGGATTGTTCAACGATACTTGTGCTGTTGTCTCCATCTGTTAGTTTTTATTTCAATTCTCTATGATTCTCGCTGTTGAACAAGGCTTCATGAGTGGAAGCAATTTCTTTAATCATTCCCTGGAACATCAGGAGATGGATGGGTAACAAAAGGAACCAGTATAAACGCCCGCTTAAACCTTTCGGCATAAAAGTAGCTGTCTGATAGAGATAACTACCTTCTTTCCTGTTTACAATCCTAAACTCTAACCAGGCCTCCCCGGGAACTTTCATTTCGGCAAACAGCAACAGGCGTTTACGCTCTTTGTCGGCAATCAGCACTCTCCAGAAATCCAGGCTGTCTCCCGGCCGAAGATCCGTTGCATTTCGTCTCCCTCTTCTTAATCCCACACCACCGACCAATTTATCAATCATTCCCCTGACCTGCCATATCCAATCAGCAAAATACCATCCGGTATCTCCCCCGATGGATAGTACTTTTTTCCACACCTTTTCTGGGTCTCCTTTAATTATAACACGTCGGTGATCGCGCAGTACTCCAAAATCAGGTACTTCAAGATAACCAAATAATGAGCCTGCATTTTTCATTGAAACGGCATCTGTCCAACTGGATTGAACAGTATCCAGGTTAATTCTTTCCAATGCCCTTTTGCAGGCTTCCTTATAAGTGAGTGGAGGGATCTGAAGGATTTCCCTCAGACGATTATCTTTACACACTACCTCCACCTTCATGCTATCAACCAGGTTCACTGCAAGGTAATAGGATGTTGAAGTAACAAAGTATAGCCAATAGGATGAAATTCTGGGACTTATAAAAGAAACTACTCCAATATGCCGTTTTAATCCTCTTACTTCAGCGTATTGAAGCAGCATCTCCTTATAGGATAGGATTTCGGCACCCCCAATATCAAAAGTATCATTGAAAGTACGCGGGTTCAACATACATCCGGTGAGATAGCGGATTACATTGGTAATGGCAATAGGTTGGCATAGCGTTTTTACCCATAGGGGAGCGATGATCCATGGCATTTTTTCCATAAGGTCACGAATGATCTCAAAGGATGCACTTCCACTCCCCACAATGATTCCGGCGCGAAGAACCGTTACCGGTTTTTCAGACTTCCTGAGAATTTCTTCAACATTTTTACGTGATTGCAGATGCCTTGACAGTTTCCGGGAATTGGAGATTCCGCTGAGGTAAATGATTTGTTTACAGTGTGTCCGTTTAATGTAAGATGCAAAATTCCCGGCAGACCGTGCTTCCTCTTCCATGAATTCCCCGATTGAGGTTGACATTGAATGCACAAGATAGAATGCTACATCAAACTGAAGAGAATTTAATTCATCAGGGATTGGGAGTGACAGATCGACTTCAAAACCTTCAGGACTGGGACCACTGTGATCAGGCAGGACCAAACGCTCAAGATTCCTGACAAAACATAGTACCTCATGTCCATCATCGAGGAGTTGTTGCATCAATCTCCTTCCGATATAGCCGGTACTCCCTGTTAGCAATACTTTCATGTAAAGAGGCTAAATTGAATGAGATACAAAATACTAAGTCAGGTTATTGAGTGCTAATTATACAACTCTTTATGACATTCGGAACAGAATGCGGTTTTCCATTTACCCCTGATCTCTGTAGGATGCACAAACTCGAGCGAGGTATTGATGGAACTTGCAGTTATATTTCCAGTAGGCCCCTGGGCAATAATTGTATGACAAAGATCACAATTCCTTGAAATCGTTTCCCCTTTAGCTGTTTTATGCCTGTCGGAATGGCACCGGAAGCAACCATCTGATTCAAGATGCCCGATGTGATTGAGATACTTGTTTGAATTAGCCTTCATATGAGGAAAAGCATTCAGCTGATACTGTCCCTGCATAGCTACGATAGCCTGACGGATACGTTTTTCATCCTTTGAAAGCACTTCAGGATGTTCATCCTTATAGAAATTCAGCACCGTTTCGTTTATGGTCATCAGGGCGGTATCCTTATTTTCATACTCCAATTTTAAGGCTTCCATAGCCGCCATTTTAATAAAATATATGTCCTTTGGAATCAATCCGGAAATAAGGGCATTGTCGATATAGTCCGGAGCTGATTTATAAAGATGCGATGGGCGATTATGACAATCCATACAATCCATTGACCGGGTTTCAAGTGTATCCAGTGCTTTTTTATCCAAAGGGTTTTCTTCATCCATGAAAACCTTTACTTCCCCGGTTTTCAGATTCGTCAGCTTCACCCATGGAATACTTTCCCTGTCCCGGGTATTGGATACATATTCAATCTTGAAATCCTTATTAATATGCCAGTGAATCCCTTCCGAAAGACCCATCGGGCTGTATTCCGGTCCTATTTTCATAAGCAGGGAAACATTCCATTCAGTATTTGTGTCATCTGCAATATAGGATCGTTGACTCCTGAGTTTCCTTGAATAGAATTTTTCAGGCCAGTGGCAACGTTCGCAGGTTTCCCTGGCAGGACGAAGACTATGAAGCGGCGTTTCTATGGGAGTTGGATATTTCTTGAACAACACAGAGTACACCTGGTATAAACCCGAAAGTTTTGATTTTACATACCAATCTGCTCCTTCTCCCACGTGGCATTCAACACAGGTTACCCGGGCATGGGCGGAATGCTGATAAGTGACAAACTCAGGCTCCATCACCTGGTGACATAACTTTCCACAAAACTCAACAGATTCAGAATATTGATAAGCCCTGTAACTCCCCATGGCAGAAACGACCAGGAACAACATGGTGATAAGGCTGATCTTAATAATTGTTCCACGCTGTTTTCTTTGGTTTAGATCAATGACTGGCCAGGCTGAATCTGTGACTTCACCCCTTTTCTTTTTCCTGACACGAATAAGTATCCCAATTGGAATCATTAACAATCCGATAACAAGAAATACCGGCAGGATGATATAGATATACAATCCCAGGTATGCATTACTTTGAGCTGTAAATAATGAGAACAGGAAAAGTACCAGGATAAGTATAAGGCTGTTGGCAACCAGCACAAAGCCGGTCAAGCTGATCCAATTGTAAAAAGAACGCTGTGTTTTCATAAAGCAAAGAGGTTGAGTGAATGCTAAAGAAACTACATATCGATATATATATGTATTTCAAATATACGATACAATATATAGCAATCCCATGCCAGCGCCAATTATTGTTTAGTCTAAATAAGAACAGTGGAGGTGCATTCATCAATTTTGTACCTTTATTCCAATCTTGCCGGCCCTCCTATCTATTCTAAATAGATGAATAATGAAACTATCTTTAATGATCGTTCTATTCTTAAACAGCTTATTCCAGCTATCAGCTCAATCATGGGATATTAAGCCTGCTTTTGAAAATAAAATGAGGCATGTTTCATTAGGGCAAAATCTACTTAAGCATAATTTTCAACAATTTGCCAATCAATCTCTTAATTCAGTATGGGAATGGGATACACTCACTCTTTTCAAAGCCGGAATCCCTTTCCAACGTTCAGTCCAAACTTTTAATGATCAATTCCAGTTAACACAGAAGGTGTTTGAAGAACGTATAAATCAATCCTGGAATCCTTTCGGCAGGTTACAATTCGGGTATGACTCTGAAGGCCGGTTAATTACAAAAACAGAACAATCCTATTCTTATCCTGATTGGTCTAATACCAGCCGCACCAATTATGTTTTTAATATTTCCGGAGATGTTGAATTAGTACAAACTGACCATTGGGAATCGGGTCAATGGATCCCCTATAGCAGAAATAGCAGGGAGTATAGCCCGTCGGGAATGGAGGTTACCATCATTAATGCATATTGGGACGGGACAGAATGGGATCCAACCTTGAAAACACTACTATTATTGAATATTGCCGGGAATGACTCACTTATTACCATTACGGAGTGGAATGGAACCGTATGGCAGAATTATTTTCGTTTCTCACATTTTTATGACAGCCTGGGCTTAAGGGTTCTGTCAATGGATGAAATTGCTGAAAATGGAACCTGGATGTATGATTCCAGAGACCTTTATACCTATGATTCAGCTGGGCAACTGGTCAATCAGATTTATGAAAACTGGGCAGAGAATGAATGGACCCCGGAAGAAATGCGCTCTTATGAATATGATGACAGGGGGAAGCAGTATTCGACTACACTCTTTTCAAGAATCAACAATAATTGGATTCCTACGGATCGGTCGTTGATGTTTTATGATCATGAAAGTCGTCTTTATAGTCACCAGTATGAACATTGGACGGATGGTACCTGGGTTCCCTGGCAGAAGGGAAATTACACTTTTGATGCCTATGGGAATTCAGTTTCAGGGGACAGCTGGATTTGGGAGCAGGGTGCCTGGGTTAACGCAGCGGGCTTACTGCTGATGTCCTATAACTATTCATCATCCATCCTTTACCTGGATAATCTTGATCATTATGAGGCCAGTTATGTTAGCAATACTGAAAATATTGATGTAACTGCACTTGATAATGAAATTCTGGTTTACCCTAATCCTACTGAAAATATCCTGTGTATCAATCAGATAAATGCCTTTCATGTAACTGTTTTGATATCGGATCAAATGGGGCGGCTTATTACTAAAACCTCGATGGATAAGTGGCCAGGATGTATTAATGTGTCGATGCTTAAACCTGGTGTTTATCTTTTACAAATTAATACTTCAACCTTGGTATCATCCTATAAATTCATTAAAAAATAGCGCTTGTAATTAAAACGAGGTTGTCCCAAAGAAGGGACAACCTCGTTATTCAATATTTCATCACTATAAAACATTGATTATGTTCATTCAAAAAAGCAAAGTACCGAATTAATTGATCATTACTTTATTGATGTACTGCTGATTTCCGCTAAAAGTCTTTACGAGGTACAGGCCAGAAGGTAATTCAGAAACATTGAGTTTAGCCTGCTGAACACCATTGGAAACTGCAAGGCTACCGCTTCTTAATTGCTTTCCATCCATTGAATACAATCCATAAATGGCTGAAGAACTGCCTGATTCAGTTGCTATCTCAATGGTAAGGATATCTGAAACCGGATTTGGGAAGGTCCTGATTGTAGCTGTGTTGGGTGACCGTTCATCCAGGTTGGTGGTGTTTTGAAGTGCTATGAACTCACCTCCAGAAGGCAATACAGCAAAGAGCCCAAACTCAGGTCCATTATTATTTGTGGTAGGGCTTAAAAATCCTGAGGCCACCACAGCCAGTGCCTGTCCTTGTAAGCCAAGTGCTTCTAGAGGAGCATTAAAGGTTGCTACTGTAACAGTTCCTGTTTCATCACGAACTTCCAGTTGATAGTTAGCAGTTGGAAGTTCCAAATAACCTGCAAATTGTCCATAGCTCAGGTTGTCAACAATAGTCCCGGCACCTGCAGCAACTTCAACTACATCCACTGTTGGAGCATCTGTAGCACCATGGAAAACAAGTACATCGGTATTGGATGCTGATGTGGCTGATTCACGGCCCATGTCATACACATACAGGTCGAATGGTGTGGCAGGGTTATATCCGGAAGGAGCCACTATACCATTGGCAACAAGTATGTATTTATTTCCTGATGCCAGGTTGTATGTAAACCTAGCCAACGCATTTGAAGTATCTGCTGAATTAGCTGGTTGTATAACTACATCGAAGTCAACTCCTGCAGGAGCATTGATGAACGGAGAAGCTGTGCGGAAGGAAAAATTATCAATCAGCATTTGGTCGTTCAGCCAAACATCAACGGTAGCCGCTGCAGCATCAGCTGAGTTATGAAGAACCTGCAGACGCGCGGGGGCTGGTGTTGCAGGAAGTTCAATCAAAGCGCCACCCCAGGGTACTGCAACAAAAAGTCCAAATGGAGCACCATTATTATTCATGGAAGGATCCAGAAATCCTGAAGCCACAATAGCCATTGCCTGTCCCTGTAAACCAAGTGAAGAAAGAGGAGCCTGGTAGGAAGCCACGGTAACAGTTCCGGTTTCATCCCTTACTTCAAGTACAAAATTATTGGTTGGAAGTTCAAGATAACCGGCAAAAGTACCATAAGCAAGGTTATCGACAATCGTACCTGCCCCTAAACCGGTTTCAACAACATCAACAACAGGAGCATCGGTGGAACCATGGAATACGAGCACATCAGAATTCAGCTGATTGCTTGCAAATTCGCGTCCCATATCATAAACATACAAGTTAAATGGAGTTGCAGGGTTATATCCGGTAGGTACAACAATTCCGTTAGCAACAAGAATGTATTTACTCCCACCTGTAAGGTTATAGGTAAAACGTGCCAGGGCATTGGTAGTATCAGTAGAGGTTGATGGTTGAATCACCACATCAAAGCTGACCCCTGCAGGAGCATCAATAAAAGGAGAAGCTGTCCTGAAAGCAAAATCATCCAGCAACAGGGTGTTGTTTAACCAAACATCCACTTCAGCAGCTGCAGCATCGGCCGAGTTATGGATTACCTGTAAACGAGCTGTGGAGATGGTTTCGGACGGCAAAGCAACAAGGTTTCCACCTGAAGGTAATGCGACATATAAACCGAATGCCGGACCATTATTGTTATTGGAGGGGTTCAGAAATCCTGAAGCTAAAACTACTGCAGCGGCTCCATTCAGACCCAGGGTTGAAAGTGGGGCTGCAAACTGAGCAACCGTGTTAGTACCTGTTTGATCACGAACCTGAAGGCTGTAGTCGAGGGTTGCCAGTTCAAGGTATCCGGCGAAGTTAGAGTAGGAAAGGTTATTAATAATTGTACCGGCTCCAACACCTACTTCAACAACATCAACAATGGATGCATCAGTTGAACCATGGAAGACAAGCAAATCAGTATTTGTAGCTGTTGTGGCTGTTTCCCTTCCCATTGCATAAACAAAAATATTGAAAGGAGGAGCTGGCATATAACCTGAAGGCACTACGATGCCATTTGCAACGAGGACATAGGTTTCACCATCTGACAGGTTATATGTAAACCTGGCTAGTGCATTTGTTGTATCTGTTGAGTTTGAAGGCTGAATAACTACATCAAAAGCAACTTCAGCAGGTGCATCAATAAATGAAGATGCTGTGCGGAATGCGAAATTATCAATCAAAAGTTGATTGTTCAGCCAAACATCTACCGTTGCAGCAGCAGCATCAGCTGAATTATGGATTACCTGGATACGGGCACTTGGTGTATGAACAGGAAGTTCAACGAGTGCACCCCCTGCAGGCAGAGCAACATAAAGTCCGAAAGCAGCACCATTATTATTCACTGAAGGATCCAGAAATCCGGAAGCTATCACAGCCATTGATTGTCCATTAAGTCCTAATGTTTCAAGCGGAGCTTGATAGTAGGCTACATTAACAGTACCTGTTGCATCTTTTATAGTAAGAATGTAGTCGTCGGTTGGAAGTTCAAGATATCCGGTAAAACTGCCATATGCCAGGTTGTCGACAATAGTTCCGGCTCCGACACCAGTTTCAACAACATCAACAATTGGAGCATCCGTCGATCCATGGAAAACCAGCACATCTGAATTAGATGGATGTGATGCAAACTCACGTCCCATGTTATAAACATAAATATTGAAAGGAGTAGCAGGATTATACCCTGTTGGAACAACAATACCATTGGCAACGAGAATATACTTGCTTCCTCCTGTAAGGTTATAAGTGAAGCGAGCCAAAGCATTTGAAGTATCAGTTGAATTTGAAGGCTGAATTACCACATCGAAATTAATTCCGGCAGGGGCATCAATAAAAGGGGAAGCCGTACGGAAAGCAAAGTTATCAAGCAGTAGTGTATTATTTAACCATACGTCCACCACTGAAGCAGCAGCATCGGCCGAATTATGGATCACCTGTACACGTGCAGTAGAAATAGGTACTGACGGCAATGCCACAAGGTTACCACCGGATGCTAATGCAACGTATAAACCAAAGGCCGGACCATTGTTATTAACAGAGGGGTTTAAAAAGCCGGAAGCAACCACCACAGCAGAAGAACCATTGAGTCCAAGTGTTGACAGAGGAGCTGAGTATTGTGCCACAGTGGTTGTTCCGGTTTGATCACGTACCTGGAGACTGTAATTTGCAGTAGGAAGTTCCAGATACCCTGCAAAAGTTCCATAATTGAGGTCATTAATAATTGATCCTGCACCAACGCCAACCTCCACTACATCTACAACAGGGGCATCAGTTGAGCCATGGAATACCAATAAATCGGTATTTGAAGGGCTGCTGGCTGTCTCGCGACCCATGGGATATACATAGATGTTAAAAGGAGTTGCAGGATTATATCCGGTTGGAATTACAATACCGTTGGCAACCAGCACATAAGTTTCCCCATCAATAAGATTGTAGGTAAAGCGTGCAAGTGCGTTCGCAGTATCTGTTGAGTTGGAAGGTTGAATCACCACGTCAAAGTCAACTCCAGCCGGAGCATCAATGAACGGAGAAGCAGTGCGGAAGGCAAAATTGTTAAGTAAAAGTGTGTTATTCAACCATACGTCCACCACTGAAGCAGCAGCGTCGGCCGAATTATGGATCACCTGTACACGTGCCTGCCCAAATAGCAAGGCCGGTACTAATAACAGTCCAAAAAGAACTGAACGAAGTGTAACTTGTAAGGTTTTCATGGTATAAGGGTTTAAATTAATCATTTTGTTTAACCTTATAAACCATTTATTAAACAAGAATGTTTAATGTTTATCATATTTTATTAAACAATAATTGTAAAATTTTATTGCCGATATATCCATATTGCTTACTTTCAATCGTTTAGCAAATTGTTAACAAATGTTAATTCATTTTAAAAATAAAAAGCAACTTCTGTTTCCGATTACCTTAAAAGAAGGTTGTATAAGAAACATTTGAAATAAAACAGAAAAGGCCTCCGTCGTGAGACAGGAGGCCTTTCTTATTTGAGGTTGAACAGGAGATTGCCTTTATTTCTTGGCAGCTTCCGCTGGTTTTTTCAGATGTTCAGAAAGGAATTTTTCCATGGCATTATAGAAATCATAACGGTTTTCTTCGTTACCAAATCCATGGCCTTCGTTATCTTTTACCATATATTGTACTTCTATGCCTCTTTTCTTGAGGGCTTCCACCATTTGATCAGACTCAGCCTTATTTACGCGTGGGTCATTGGCTCCCTGGGCAACAAATAAAGGAGTTTTGATTTTATCTACATGAAAAACCGGTGAGGCTTCTTTCATCAATACGCTGTCTTTTACAGGATCGCCAACCATTTCATACATCATATCAAGCATAGGCTTCCAGTAAGGAGGAATGGTGTTCATGAAGGTAAACAAGTTCGAAACTCCTACATAATCAACAGCTGCAGCGTAGAGGTCCGGTGTAAAGGTTACTCCTGCAAGGGTGGCATATCCACCATAGCTACCACCATAGATAGCAACTTTTGATTTATCGGCAATGCCTTTTTCAACGAGCCAGTTTACACCATCGGTGATATCATCCTGCATTTTCTTGCCCCATTCCTTGAACGAAGCTTCCCAGAATTTACGGCCATAACCGGTTGATCCGCGGTAGTTCATCTGGAACACAGCATACCCACGATTGGCAAGGAACTGAACTTCGGGATTGAAACCCCATCCGTCCCTGACCCATGGTCCACCATGAGGATTTACCACTACAGGAAGGTCCTTTGCGTTATCCATAGTATAGCCTTTGGGTAAAGTTAAATAACCATTGATGGTGAGACCATCGCGGCTCTTATATTCAACAGGAACCATACTGGCCATCTCGTTTTCATCCAACCACGGACCAATATCAGTGATCTTATCAAGTTTGTTGGCGGTTCTATCATAGATGTAATAGGATCCCATCGATTTATCGCTGAAAGAATAGACGATATATTTATCCTCCGCTTTATTATTGGAAACGAATCCGAAATCGATATCTCCAAGCTCTTTTTTAAGATCGGATACCATATTTTCGAATTCCTTATCGAAGAAATGACGTTCACGTTTCCATGAAGTATACCTTGCAGCAGTGAGAACCTTACGTGCTTTTGAATAGAAAAGTCCATCCACATCATAATCCTTATTCTCATACAATACCTTTACTTCCTTGCCGGTACGGGGATCAAATTCAACAATCACCTGTTTGTCGCGGCCAAGGTTCGAGGATGCATAAAGATTCTTGTTATCGAATGTAAAGAACATGGGCGAAAGGGATTCCTTGAAACTGGTGGTAAGGACGGTCTTGAATTCGTCGGCTTCAGTTTCCCTGAATAGTATTGAAGTATTCACTCCATCCACAATGGCAGTAGCCAGTCGAAGTTTACCTTCATGGTCGGTCATCCAGGACTGAATATTACCCGGGTTTTCGGCAAGTATGGTAAGCTCGCCGGTATTGATGTTAAGACGATAGGGGTCAAAAACCTGGGGATTTCTTTTATTAAGCCCAACGATAACGAATTCATCAATTTCAGGTAGATCATCAATTACTTCGGTACGTACCTTGTCGAAATCAGTAAGTCCAATGAGATTAGTCCCATCAATATTGACACCGAAAAGCTTGAAGTTTTCATCTCCACCGGTATCTTTCAGATAGAGGATACGGGAATTATTCCCCCAGAAGAACCCTGCAATATCCCTGGCGGTATCGCTGGTCAATCTGGTTGCAGAATCCTTACCGATTTCCTGGACGAAAATGTTCATACGACGCATATATGGAGCCATATAAGCGTAATATTTACCATCGGGTGATAATTCGAATCCTGATTTTTCAGGATTTTTGAAAAAATCCTCCACTGCATATTGCTTTGCAGGAGTGATTACTTCCTTATTCTTACATGCATTCACTGTTATCATGGCAATCAATAACAGCAAAGGAAGCCAAAATGTTGTTCGTTTCATGAAGTAAATTTTAAGGGTTAATATAATTATGTGATCTTTTTTAATACAACTTTTGATAGCCGGAAGAAACTTCTGTATCCTTAGGCAAAAATACTTAAAACGTCCTATTTTTCAACTAGTTAACATTACATTTCGACAGGTTTCCCTTAATCATCTGTAAAACTACCCTAGTATTCGGTGAAAATGTTTCTGAGGAAAGGATGTTGATAGTAAATGAGTGTAGAAATACCAGTTTGAGTACTTTTGCGTTATTGCAGCATCATGAATAAGAAGAGAATATATCGAATCCTATTTGTTTTATTGACTTTCCTGACGATAGCAGGAGTTGCCGGAATATTGCTTCAACAGTATTTTAACGATAAAATCAGGGATTTGTTCATCAGGGAACTTAACAAGCAGCTTTCAGCTGAAGTTCAGGTTCAACAAGTCAAACTCAGCGTGTTCAGGGATTTCCCATCTGCATCTGTAAGGGTTACGGGTTTGACTATGAAAGAAGCCGTGAAACGCCCCAATAAGGGAATATTGATGAAGGCGGGCCTTATTTCATTACGTTTCAGTTTGTTTGATCTTTTCACCAATAATATATCGGTGACTAACATCATGATTTCCAATGCAAAGTTCAATATGCGGGAGTACCGGGATGGCACCGATAATTATCACTTCTGGAAATCATCAGGTGCCAAAACAGGCAAAGACCTAAAAATCGATCTGCAAAAAATCATCATACTGAATAGCCGTATCACCTACCTCGATGAATCATCAGGTGAGGATTACCGTTTCATGTTGAAAGAGACTTTGATGAAGGGAAAGTTTTCATCTGACGAATACCTGTTGGATGCTTCCGGGGATCTGAATATTGAATTGTTTACCAGTAATCATATCAATTACCTGAAAGACCGTAATACCGCCCTTGAAATTATTATGAAAATAGAGGATTCAAAGGGCTTTTACCAGATTCAGAAAGGGAACATTCGTTTTGCCGAATTGGGTTTAGGCGTGAAGGGAACCATATTACACAGTAATAATCTGAAAGAAATCGACCTTTCCATTGAAACTACCTCAGCTACATTATCTGAATTGGTTTCCACCATCCCTGCAAAGTACCTTAAGCAGCTTGATGATTACAGGTTTGAAGGGGATGCCATACTAACAGCCAAGGTAAAGGGGAGTTACAACGGCAGTGAAATCCCTGCTATACAAGCTCAGTTATCACTGGTTGAAGGGGTGATAGGCAAGAAAAGTGCAAGGGTTTCCCTCGAAGACGTCAGTTTATCAGCAACATATAACTCCGGACAGAATCGCAATAATGAACAGCTTAGTATTAATGAAATAAAAGGGAAACTCAGGAATGGCTTCATTTCAGGCAATCTAAAGATGACGGGATTCAAATCCAGTATGATTAAAGCTACCCTGAAAGCCGATGTAGATCTTAATGATGCCAAAGAACTGCTGAATACCGATACCATTACAGAAATGAATGGAAGACTATTGTTAGATGGTGTTTTTGAAGGACGATTGGCAGATTTGAATAAACCCGCATTGACTGATCTTCCCCGCTGCCGGCTTTCAGGAAAGCTGCAGGTTTCAAAAGCTGTACTCGGACTTAAGGGTTATTCGCTTCCGATGGAAAAAATAGACGGAGAAATGCTCTTTGCAAACAATTCCCTTCAACTCCGGAATCTCTCATTCCTGATGGGGAAAAGTGATTTCAAGGCTAAGGGTAATGTAGAAAACCTGATGGCCTGGCTACTGGTGAAAAATCAAAAACTTAGTTTTCAGGGAGATATATCTTCTAATCGGACGGATTGGGATGAGATATCGGAAAGTAGTTCAGGAAGTGGAGAGTATCATTTTACCTTGCCTTCAGATATTGAAATTCAGGGATTGCGCCTGCATGTTAAAAATTTCACTTTCAGGAAATTCCAGGCAGCTTCAATTTCTGCAGACTTAAAGATGAAAAACAAGGTGATATCAGCAACAAATATCCTGATGCAATCCATGAAAGGTGTTGTTAGCGGACAAGCATCCATTAATGGTTCAAGTCAGGATCATGCTTTGATTCAATGTAAGGTTACTATCAGCAAAGTAAACCTGAAGAGTCTTTTTGCAGAATTCGGAAATTTTGGCACCACTGATCTTACCCATGAAAACCTTGATGGAACTATTACAGCGGATGTTGTATTTGCTTCTGTTATGTATCCCAATCTTGATATGGACCTGCCGTCGGTAAAAGCCCATGCTGATATCCGTGTGGAAAACGGCCGTCTTGTAAATTATGAACCAATGAAAGGTCTTTCTAAATTCCTGAGGGTGGAAGACCTGGCAGATATCCGTTTTGAAACACTTCAAAACCAGATTGATATTGCAAATAGAATCATTTATATACCGGTAATGCAGATCAAATCCAGTGCTATCGATCTGAACCTTATGGGAACCCATACTTTCGACAATGAGTTGGATTATCATTTCAGCCTGTCATTAGCGGACCTGATGGCTGCTAAATTCAACAAAAGAAACCCGGGATATAACAAAACATCAGAGTTTGGGCCTATAGAGGATGATGGCCGTGGAAGGACGATGGTTTATGTTTCTATGACCGGAACAGTTGATAATCCGGTATTTGCATATGATAAGAAAGCAGTGAGGGATAAAATTGCCACTCAACTGAAAAGCCAGAAAGTTGAACTTAAGGAGGTATTTAAAAAAGAATTCGGAGGTGGACAGGATTCAATCATGTCTAAACAACAGACAAAAGAGAAAACGATACAGAAAAAACAAGAGGAAGGGAAGTTTGTGATTGAATGGGATGATGATAAAAAATGATGAAAGAATTCGACAATTTGACGATTTGACGATTTGACGATTCGACGATTCGACGACGATTCGACGACGATTCGACGATTCGACGATTCGACGATTTCCCGAATGGAAGCCTTTGGCTCGACAATTTGACAATTTGAAAATTCGACAATTTGAAAATTTGAAAATGAGGAGATGCGCTGAATGGAGTATTTAGATTAGAATGAAAAACATTATAGGTGGCTACTCCCCTTATTTAGGGGGCGGGGGACATTGGGGCGGGTGGGGGCTATCCAATTTTGCCCTATTCGGCAATTTGAAAATTTTGGTAATAGGGAAATGTGAGAATGTGGTTAGTGCAAATTAATGTAAATATTAACGACATTTGCTAATATCACCTGACTTAGAATAACTTCATGAAATACAATGAACTAATATATCCCCCGGGATCGGGAAAGAAACTGGAAGCCTTTTCTACTGAGAGTTCCGGACAGTATAAAAGCAAGAAGGATGCAGAGAAAGACCTGGTCACTGGCATTGAAGAACTATCCAAATTGCAGGATCTGCTGTATGCCCACGATCAGTTCTCGGTGCTGATTATCTTCCAGGCAATGGATGCGGCAGGAAAGGATGGTACAATAAAACATGTGATGTCAGGGATCAATCCTCAGGGTTGTCATATTACCAGTTTTAAGGCACCGTCTCAGGAAGAGCTTGATCATGACTACCTGTGGAGATGCATGAAACAATTACCTGAACGGGGACGTATTGGAATTTTCAATCGTTCCTATTATGAAGAGGTGCTGGTAACCCGGGTCCATCCTGAATATCTGCAGTACCAGAAATTGCCGGAATTAAAGAATGACTCCGATAAAGATCCTGAATTCTGGAAACAGCGCTATGATGACATTAATCATTTTGAGAAATACCTTTCAAATAATGGTACCCTGATTCTTAAATTTTTCTTGCATGTTTCTAAGGAAGAACAAAAGGTCAGGCTACTGGAACGAATTATGGATCCTTCTAAAAACTGGAAGTTCAATATCCAGGACGTGAATGAGCGGGAGCTTTGGCCGGAATATATGAAAGCCTACGAAGAAATGCTTAAGCATACATCAACTTCCACCGCTCCCTGGTATGTAATTCCTGCCGACAAGAAGTGGTTTATGCGGACTGCTGTTAGCCGCATCATCCTTGAGAGGGTTAAAAACCTCAACCTGCATTATCCAAAAATCACCAGTCAGCAAAAGAAAGACCTGGCGAAAGCCAAAGAAATGCTTGAAGGGAAACCTGTTCCCTCAAAACCTGCTAAATAAAATAACATTATCCATTCAAAACATGGGAATCCGGTTCGTTGGTATTGATAAGTCTGACTTTTATAAGAAGAAACGGTTGTGGAAGATTGTACTGATGTTTTTTGCACTGGTAATTATCAGCGTTTCATTGTGGTATTCCAATGTTTTGGTACATAAGATCGCCCAGGATGAACGTTCCAAAATAAAGACATGGGCAAATGCTATTCAGCACAGGGCGAAGCTTGTAAACTCAACACGTGAGTTTTTCCGTCAGATCCAGGTGGAAGAGAGAAAAAGAGTAGAGTTTTATGCAGAAGCTCAAACACGGGTAGCAAAAGCGGGACCGGAGGAGGATATCGGACTGTACCTTGAAATAATCGAAAATAATAATTCAATACCGGTTGTACTAACGGATGATAAAGGCATCGTATTGAATTCTCGCAACCTTGATTTCCCTATTGAAACAGGTATTAAGATCACTCATGAAAGGTTAAAGGATTTTCTTACATACGATCCAATTATCAGCTCCAATTTCGGAGTAAAAAATTATATCTATTACAAGGATTCAAAACTATTCACTGACGTACAAAATGTATTGAATAACCTTGTGAATTCTTTTTTCAGTGAGGTAGTCAATAATTCAGCATCTGTGCCTGTGGTGATCACTGACAGCACACAGACAAAAGTTACTTATTCAGGACATGTTGATACAATTCTGATCAGGGATTCTGCTTATCTATCACACCTTATTGATGAGATGATATATGAGAATGATCCCATTGTGATTGAGGTAGCAGATAGGGGAAAGAATTTTATTTATTACAAGGATTCATTTGTTCTGACACAACTTCGGTATTTCCCCTATATCCAGTTAGCAATTATTGGAATTTTTCTTTTTGTTGCTTACCTGATCTTCAGCACTTCACGCCGCTCGGAACAGAACCAGGTTTGGGTTGGATTGGCCAAAGAAACAGCTCACCAGTTAGGTACTCCCCTCTCCTCAATGATGGCCTGGGTCGATTACCTGGAAACCAAAGGGGTTGATCAGGATACTATCATGGAATTACATAAGGATGTGAACCGACTGAAAACAGTTACTGATAGGTTCTCGAAAATTGGCTCCACACCTATTCTTAAACAGGAAGATATTATCGAACTGATTAATCAGTCGGTGACATACCTTAAAACCAGGACTTCACAAAAAATTCAGTTCTATATCAATGTGATACCTGGTAAGGCTGCAATCATGGTTCCCCTTAACTATCAACTTTTTGACTGGGTAATTGAAAACCTTGTGAAAAACGCGGTTGATGCGATGTCAAGGTCAGGATCTATTACCATAGATATCTTTGATGAAGAAAATACTGTTATAATAGATGTTACAGATAGTGGAAAAGGGATGCCCAGGAAAATGTTTAAAACCATTTTTAATCCCGGATTCTCAAGTAAGCAACGTGGCTGGGGCCTGGGGTTATCACTCTCAAAACGAATTATTCGGGAGTATCATAAAGGTAAAATCTTTGTTAAAAGCTCGAATATCGGCAAAGGGACAACCTTTCGGATTATCTTGAATAAGTAAGCTATTCAGATACAAATGACACTTATCAGTAAATGAATGGACAACTTCACTGATCCATTTGTGAAAATTGGATCAATCTGTGAATTTCAGGCCCTGTTCTTCCTAAAACAATTATCTCCACCTTAACGTATGTCAGGAATCTACCTTCATATCCCTTACTGCAAACAAAAATGTCATTATTGCAACTTCTATTCAGTTGCAAACAAAATGCATAGGGAAGAGATTGTTCCGATGATGATGAGAGAACTCAAATTACAGAAGGATTATCTGGAAGGAGCATCCATAAACACTATCTATTTTGGCGGGGGCACCCCATCATTGCTTTCCGGCGATGAAATCTCCCTACTTTTATCCGGGATTCAGGAATTATTTCACGTGGAACCTAATGCTGAAATTACACTTGAAGCAAATCCTGATGACTTAACCCCAGTCAGAATCAAGAACCTTATTCATACAGGAATAAACCGCCTGAGTATCGGAATCCAGTCTTTTTCCGATCAGGATTTAGTATTTCTCAACAGGGTGCATTCAGGTAAACAAGCTAAAACTTGTATAAAACGTGCTCAGGATGCAGGCTTCACCGACCTTAGCATTGACCTGATTTATGGGATCCCCACTTTGTCGTCAGATCAATGGGAATATAACCTCATGACGGCCCTGGATTTTGATATCCCCCACATATCTGCCTATGCCCTTACCGTTGAGGATAAGACCCCTCTGGCCGTGATGATCCGTAAGGGTAAAATGCCTGACGTAAACGATGCAGTTCAGTTGCAGCATTTCGAAATGCTTCTTGATCTATTGAATGCCCACGGCTATCAGCATTATGAGATATCAAATTTCTGTTTACCCGGGAAATATGCCAGGCATAATACCTCCTACTGGAAAGGGATTCCCTATCTGGGTATTGGTCCATCAGCCCATTCTTTCAATGGAGAATCAAGACAGTGGAATGTGTCAGGTATCACTCCATATATTCAGGCACTTAAAGGAGGGAAATTGCCCTTTGAAAAAGAGGTCCTAAGCCAATCTCAAAAATTCAATGAATACATCATGACCTCCCTTCGTACAATATGGGGGTGTGATCTTTCACATATTGAAAAAACCTTCGGGAAGGAGTGGCTTCAGCAAACCATAGAGGATGCATCCATTCATATCAAAAATGAAAGCCTGACTTTACAGAATGATCATCTTACCCTTACTAAAAAAGGGAAATTCCGGGCCGATGGCATTGCTGCAGATTTTTTCAGAGTATGAAGAGTAGCTGGATGGCTTATTGAGTTTTGTAAAAGTTCACTGAAACACCTGAACTTCCATAGGCAAAAAATTTCAACTTATAGATTGAGTCTGAATTCCAGTCTGACAGGTTGATGGTTTGAATTGTTAAAACCAGTTTCTGCTGTCCTCACCGATTTCAACTCTACATTTGGTGAAATCACAAAAAAATCAAATACTGTTGTAGGGGTTTTACCAGGAATATAAGGTGCAGCTACCTCACGACTGGTGCTTCTAATGGAATCATAAGCCCATTGCCAGCCTTGCGGAAGGAAATCACGGGGCATTCCCGGATGAATTCCTGTGGCCACATTTCCATCCTTTATGAATGTGGGATCATAAGTTGCAGGAGATTGGTTCCACCCCCCTCCAACAATTACATAATTACCTGCATTAAATTCCCTTTCCATGGTCTTTTTCAGCAGGGATAGTTCTTGTTTCCTGACTTCGGCAGCATCACTGTCTGGTGAATTATGGGTATTGATTAACACCAGGTCTTTGCCACTTTTGGTGGGAATCCGGGTGAGCAGGAAACATTGTTTGGGCCTAAATAATTCACTTGGCCATTCATCGGGAGAAGGATAGGCATACCGTAATGCTTCAGAAACTTTGTATTGACTCAAGGTCACAATACCGGCATCAACCTTTCCCATGGGTTCAGAAATGGGAACCGGAACAAATCCTGCTTTATAGTTCGGAGCAAAGAAGTAGGAGTATCCTGACATCTTCTCCATTAATCCTTTGAATTGATTGTCGTTGTAAGAACGTTTGGAATTCCTGTCTATTTCCTGGAGCATGATGAACGAAGGCTGGCTAAGTGAAGCCACTGTATTCAATATACTATTTATATAAGACTGGTATTGCTCCTTTGATGGCCGGACCTGCTTCCCTCCTTCGTTAAAAAAATCCATTTCCTTACCCAATCCAGCATGTCCGATATTCCATGTGAAAACGGTAAGGGGTTCATTACCGATCGAATCCATGGCTGTAGAGCCGAATGCTCCAAGTGTTACAATATCCTTAGGCTTAAATTGGTTTATTGTGGCATTGATCAGAAACACAACAGGTATTGCAATCGCCAGCAATACAATACTTGAAATAATTACTATCAGCCTTTTCTTTCCCTTTTTCATAAAATCAAATGTTAAACATTGTATTCCGTTGCTATTTCATTTTGCAAATCATGAGTCAGTGAATGCAACGGCATTAATGGCTCTGCAATGATATTACTTTGCAATACCATTGCGATTCAGTACAAATTGGAGACATAGGATTCTACATCTCCGGCGAAAATAAATTTTTTTCGTTAATTTAGCCTCGCATTCCAACCAAATTAAGGAAACTCATGCCGATTCTAGGATCCATTATTAAAAGTGCCATTGAATTTCGTTCCAAAATTCCGATTGAAAGCTTAAAGAACCAGGACCCTTACAAGTCGCAGTTAAAGACTTTACGGAAATTATTGAGAAAAGCTCAAGTCACTTCATTTGGAGAAGCCTATGGTTTCCAGGAGATACTCAGGCATCGCGATCCTATTCATTTTTTTCAGCGCCAGGTGCCCTTATTTGATTATTCAACGATCAATAAAAAGTGGTGGTACCGTACTTTAAACGGAGAGGCTTATGTATGCTGGCCCGGACAGGTTAAGTATTTTGCACTGAGTTCCGGAACATCCGAAGCATCCAGTAAGTATATCCCTGTCACTCCTGATATGCTGAAAGCGATCAAAAAGACCAGCATCATGCAGTTGCTGACACTTTCAAAGTATGATTTATCTAAAGAATTCTATGAAAAAGGTATACTCATGCTTGGTGGAAGCACTCAATTGGAATTTAACGGAACCTATTATGAAGGAGACCTCTCGGGCATTACAGCCGGGAACCTGCCTTTCTGGTTTCAGCATTTTTATAAACCAGGCAATCGCATATCAAAGGAACGTAACTGGACAACCAAACTGGATGAAATTGTAAAAAAAGCCCCTGAATGGGATATAGGTGTGATTTGTGGTGTGCCGGCCTGGTTGCAAATTTTGCTTGAAAGAATTATTGAGACTTATAATCTGAACACTATTCACGATATCTGGCCTAACCTTTCCATTTATGTTCATGGAGGTGTTTCATTTACTCCTTATGCCAAGGGATTTGAGAAACTGCTTTCCAAACCTTTGACCTATATGGAAACCTACCTGGCATCCGAAGGGTTTATTGCTTACCAGAGCAGGCCAGATACCAGTTCTATGCAGTTAGTACTGGATAATGGTATCTTTTACGAATTTGTTCCCTTTACTTCGGAAAATTTTGATGAAGACAGCAATCTGAAACCCGATGCCAAAGTTCTTACCATTAAGGAAGTTGAAGAAGGTAAAGATTATGCATTACTTCTTTCTAGTTGTGCAGGTGCCTGGCGTTACCTGATTGGCGATACCATTCGGTTTACTTCCAAATCACTTGCAGAAATCGTAATCACAGGACGAACTAAGCATTACCTGAGTATTTGCGGTGAACATCTCTCCCAGGAAAATATGAACCGTGCTATTGAAATGCTTGAACATCAAATGAATATTTCAGTCAGGGAGTTTTCAGTAGCGGGAATCAAGCATGAGAATATGTTTGCCCACAAGTGGTATCTAGGCGTAGATGAACCTTTTGATGCTGAACTGGCAGGGCAAAAAATCGATGATAACCTCAAAATCCTCAATGATGACTATCGCACTGAAAGGTTGCACGCCATACGTGATGTGATAGTTGAACCACTTTCATCATCGGTCTTCTATGATTGGATGAAACGTCATGGAAAAATCGGTGGACAGTTCAAATTCCCCAGGGTTCTTAAGAAGGCCAAACTTGAAGATTGGGAGCTATTCCTGTCGACACTAAAAAAATAAATCGTTCATCAAACAACCCTATTGCTTTATCCAATACCCCTCATAAACCTTTAACCACAATTCATCCACATAATAATAATTAATTCAACCTTATAGATGCATCCATTTCTGCAAGGAGCGATTCTTGGATTAACACTCTCTGTTCTGCTGGGTCCGGCATTATTTACTTTATTGCAGACCAGTATACACAGGGGGTTGAAATCCGGACTTTTCCTGGCTGGTGGGATCTTCCTGAGTGATCTGAGTGTGGTTTATCTTGCTTACCTGGGAGCTCTGCAGCTTATAAATGAGAAGAATAACTACATCATTGCAGGTATTATTGGTGGATTGATCCTGATTGGTTTCGGTATCTATACTTTTTACAGGAAAGTGCATATTGATGAAAACAATAAGCTCGTCGAAATTAAAGTACCAGGCCCCCTCACTTATATTTTAAAAGGCTACTTCCTTAATATTATGAACCCATTTGTCTGGTTCTTCTGGATCTCAGCAATGGTAGGCGTTAGTGCCAATTATGGGGATGATAAGCATGGCGTTATCATCTTTTTTGCTGGTACATTGGCGGCAATTCTCGGAAGTGATGTCTTTAAGGTATTCCTCGCTCACAAATTGAAACAATACCTGAAACCTAAAATGTTAATCCGGGTAAATCATTTTGTTGGAATCCTGCTGGTAGGATTCGGTGTATTTCTTATTATCCGTGTGTTTTTTCAGATTTGAGCGGGCAACTTATAAGATTGAACGATTGATTAATCCTCATTAAACCGGATATCCTTTACATTCAACTGAATACTTTTAGCACCATTCCATTCATTTTCTTCCAGGTGATAGCATATATCCATAAACTGGCCTTTTTGAATAGCCGGGAATTTTTCTCCTTGTTGAAAGGCGATTGCTGAATAGGGGTCAGACCGAACAGCGTTCTGGAAAACAGTCATTTTCACATGGTTTTTCCCCACTACCCGGGCATACCCTGTATCATGTGTATCTGGTGTAACAAATACCGGAGACATATTTCCCGGACCAAAGGGAGCAAACTGTTTCAAAATCCGCATAAACTTCGGGGTTATCTGATTAAGATTGATCTCCATGTCGATTTCAACTTCAGGAATAAGCATATCTTCCTTAATGGTTTCAGAAACAACCTTCTCAAATTTCTCCCTGAATTTATCCAGGTTCTCAGGTTTCATCGACAATCCCGCTGCGAAAGTATGTCCGCCGAAATGTTCCAACAGATCACTGCATGCATCTATGGCATCATAAATATCGAAGTCTTTGACTGACCTGGCAGAACCTGTGATCAGTCCATTCGACAAGGTCAGGACAACTGTAGGTCGGTAGTAATTGTCAGTAAGCCTGGAGGCAACAATTCCAATCACTCCTTTATGCCAATCCGGGTTAAAAACAACTGTTGACAAGGAATTTCTCAACACCGGGTCGGAAGAGATCAAATCAAGCGCCTCCTGGGTAATATGAGAATCGAGGTTCCTTCTTTCAATGTTGAAATCGTTTATCTGTTTGGCAATACTTTCCGCATGTTGAAGGTCGGGACTAATCAGCAATAACACAGAGTTTCGTCCGCTTTCAATTCTGCCGGCAGCATTGATACGCGGGCCTAAAACAAATACCAGGTCATTGATAGTAAGTTCCCTTGAAAACCTTAATTCGGGATCAACCTCTTCCAATGCTTCATCCAAAGGTTTCCTGTTGATATTGGCAATATTCAGTATCGCTTCCAGTCCTGGCCGGGGGTTGCTATTCATTATTTTTAATCCATAGTAAGACAGGATCCTGTTTTCCCCTGTAATAGGAACAATATCAGAAGCAATACTAACTGCAACCAGGTCGAGGTATTGATTCAGGAAATCAAAGGGTATGTTATTTTTCTGGGCATATGCCTGAATCAATTTAAACCCGACGCCACAACCCGATAATTCATCGAAAGGATAGGTGGAATCTTCCCTTTTAGCATCAAGAACAGCAATGGCAGCCGGTAGTTCGCTCCCGGGGCGGTGATGGTCGCAAATTATGAAGTCGATTCCTCGTTCCCGGGCATATTGAACCTTATCGATTGCCTTGATCCCGCAGTCAAGTGCTATTATCAGAGTAAACCCTTCTTCAAGCGCGAAATCGATACTTTTGAATGAAATACCATAACCTTCACCATACCTGTCCGGGATATAAAAATCAATGGTATCAAATCCCTGGGCTTTCAGAAAGGTATAAACCAAGGCAACTGCAGTGGTTCCATCTACATCATAATCTCCATAAACAAGCACTTTCTCCTTTGCTGCAGCGGCTTTTTCAATCCGGTTGATAGCCAGATCCATATCATTCAGCAGGAAAGGATCATGAAGGTGTGAAAGCTCCGGCCTGAAAAAAGCTTTAGCAGCTTCAAAGTTTGTGACACCCCTCTGCACCAATAGCTCAGCCAGAACAGGTTCAATATTTAGCTGGGCAGCGAGATTACTCACCACTTCCTTATCTCCCCGATCTTTAAGCACCCAGCGTTTAACCATGAAATCAATTCCTCATTTTCGCAAAAATAGGCAAAAGCCAAAAAGAATAATCAAGAGATAATTACAATCCTAAACAATAATCAAACAATTTTTCCAAAAACAAATTAAATCAAATTAGCAAAACAAGCTAATCCTTGTTAATCTGATTGATAAACACATTCCTGAGATCCTTTAAAATGTAGATCTCATGGCTTCCACCGGATCAAGCCTGGAGGCTGACCAGGCTGGAAATAAACCTGAAATTAGTCCGATAATACCTGATACTGAAAGGCCAAGAATAATATTGCCGGAATTCAGGAAAAGGTCCATATCGGCCAGGTTACTGGCAATAATAGTTCCAATATAGATGATCAACAGCCCAAAGGCCCCTCCAAGTAATGAAAGGAAAACCGCTTCAAAGAGGAATTGCTGAAGAATAAATGAATTCTTGGCTCCCAGTGATTTCTGTATACCAATCTGGACTGTACGTTCCTTCACAGAAACGAACATAATATTAGCAATTCCAAATCCTCCTACCAGTAGTGAGAAACCTCCTACTACCCATCCTACTATGGAGATAACTCCGAAAACGCTATCAAATGCATTATTGATAACACTGGTTTCATTGATCTCAAAATTGTCTTTTGAGCCTGGTTTTAGTTTCCTGACAGAACGCATGATTCCGGTCAGTTCGTCTTTAAGCTGTTCATTAGGCACATTTGGCCTGCCTCTCACCAGGATAGCAGATCCGATATTATCGCCATTCAGGTCAATGAAACTTCTTCCGAAATTAACAGGAACCATAAGCCAATCGTCGTAGGAACGTCCAAAAGTATTATTCCCGGTTCGTTTGAATCTTCCAATAATATCTACTTTTCTACCAAAAACTGAAACCTGTTCACCAATGGGATCCTTATTAGGAAGAAGTTTTGAGGCAATTTCATCACCGATTATTGCCACCGGGCGGCCGCCCTGGGATTCAGCAGGAGTAAAATACCTTCCTTCAGAAATATTAATGGCATCTACCTTGTCATAATCCTGCGATACAGCCACAATCGTAGCATTTTCATAAGTAATCCCGGAGAATTTTACATTCCTGTTCGTGCCAACATAATATCCTGCTGCATCTGCCAACGAACTGCGCTTTTGAATCTCTTCCATCTCAGCAAGCCTGGTTTCAGGGCGTTTCATATATTCCCACCAGGGCATATCAGGACTTCCGATGAATGGCCATTTCTGGACAAATAACACATTGCTTCCGAGTGATTCAATATCCTTTCTAAGGGTATATTCAATGCTGTCGAACACCGTGAGTACCGAAATCACAGAGAAAATACCGATAGTGATACCCAATAATGAAAGGAAGGTTCGTACCTTGTTAACAACCAGGGCCCGGATAGCGAAAAGGTAACTCTCACGGAAAAGTCTAAGAAAAAGCATGAATCAAATTTGTATTATACCATTGCTATTTCATTGGCAACCGGCCAACGGGGGGGGGTTCTTGCCCGCGGGGGGGGGCCCCGGAAAAAAAAAAAAAGGGGGCCCGGGGGGAAAATCCCCCCCCCTTTTTAAAAAATCCCCCCCCCCGGGGGGGGATTTTAAAAAAAAAATCAGTATTAAACGGAAAAGTGAATCCTCCGGTTCAGTTGATGTAAAAATAATCAGAAAATCGGCGATCATTCAATATTTAACATTTTTAATGAAAAGAACTTTTTGACAATTAAAGACAATCCGGATTTTCACGTTTTACGCACCTAAATGGATTTAATGTTGAACCCGTTCAAAATCAAGGACAGTGTCAAACCCCATCGGGTCCTCCTATCGTCGGACTCCAATGGGTTTGTGGTTTCCGGACTTTTTAGTGAACTTTTGATTGTTGTCTTTTACCTAAACCCGACGGCGTTTTTAAAACCTGTCGGGGTTTGGGGAACTACTGGATTTTGGAGCTGCAATGGATGCTGCACCTCCCAAACCCCATCGGGTCCTCCTATCGTCGGACTCCAATGGGTTTGTGGTTTCCTGGCATTTAAGTTTGGGGGGTGCGGATTCGATAAAGTACTTTAAACCATCGCGAAATCTAACTATTTAACAAAATCAGTGGAGTCCTGAAGGGGCTAGGCGGCCAAACTGACATTATAAATAAATATGAAACCGGAATTGATTCCAAATTACTGACAAATCGCAAGATTTCGGGGACTGGTGCGGCTTTTTTTAATAAACTTGCACTTTTTTGATCCCATCATGGAAGAACTGAAACCCATCCAATCAGCGTTGATTTCAGTGTATCATAAGGACCGGGTTGATATCATTGCCAGGCACCTTCATGCACTTGATATTCAGATATTTTCAACCGGAGGAACCTTTGATTATATCCAATCATTAGGCATCCCTGTTACTACTGTGGAAAGTCTGACCTCCTATCCATCCATTCTCGGTGGCAGGGTAAAAACTTTACATCCCAAAGTTTTTGGCGGCATCCTTTACCGTCGTGAGTTCGAAAGTGATCAGTCACAAATAAAAGAATATGATATCCCACCCATTGACCTGGTAATGGTAGACCTTTATCCATTTGAATCTACTGTAGCTTCAGGTTCAGCACATGAGGATATTATTGAAAAGATTGACATCGGGGGGATTTCATTGATACGAGCCGCTGCCAAAAATTACCGGGATGTAGTAATCATTCCCTCTGCCGCCCAATATGATGACCTGATCCGGATCCTGGAAGAGAAAAAAGGATTTACCAGTCTGCAGGACCGATACTACCTTGCAGCCCAGGCGTTCAATGTATCATCACATTACGACACTGCTATTTTCAACTACTTTAATAAGGAAACCGGAATCAAAGCATTCAAAAAGAGCATACTTCAATCTGAACCCATGCGGTATGGTGAAAATCCTCACCAGGAAGGAACTTTTTATGGAGATACTACCAGTGTTTTTGAGCAACACAATGGAAAGGCCATTTCCTATAATAATCTTGTTGACCTTGATGCCGCAATTGCATTGATCTCTGAATTTAATGAACCTACCTTTGCTATCATAAAACATACCAATGCCTGTGGAGTGGCAACGCGCCAGAATCTTACAGAAGCATGGAAAGATGCACTTGCCGGTGACCCCATCTCAGCATTTGGCGGAGTGATTGCAACCAATCGCATCATTGATACCGAAACAGCAGAAGAGATCAACAAATTATTCTTTGAAATAATTATTGCACCGGATTATGAAAAAAATGCATTAGAAATCCTGAAATCAAAGAAAAATAGAATAATTTTGCAGCATAAACCGACTGATTTTCAGGCTAAACAGTTTAAGTCAGTACTTAATGGCCTTATTGAGCAAGACAAGGACAACCACACGGAAGGCCTTGCCGATATGAAGGTTGTTACTCATACTGCACCTGATAATCAACAGTTTAAAGATTTAATTTTCGCCAATATTCTGGTTAAGCATCTTAAGAGTAATGCAATTGTACTGGCAAAAAACAGTCAATTGTTGGGTTCTGGCTGTGGTATGACTTCAAGGGTTGATGCCTTGAAACATGCAATCAAAAAAGCTGCAGAATTTGGACTTGATCTACATGGAGCTGTAATGGCTTCAGATGCTTATTTCCCTTTTGCCGATTCCGTAGGGATCGCATCAGAGTCAGGGATTAAAGCAGTGATTCAACCGGGTGGATCCGTTAGAGATGAAGATTCAATCCGGTTTTGTAACGAAAATGGAATACCGATGGTTTTCACCGGTATCAGGCATTTTAAACATTGATCCAACATTGAAGTAAACAGGCTCCGGCCTTTAATACAAAAAATATTTACATGGGACTTTTCTCATTTCTTACCAAAGAGATTGCGATGGACCTTGGCACAGCCAATACCATCATTATATATAATGACAAGGTTGTGGTGGATGAACCATCCATCATTGCTATTGAACGCAACACAGGGAAAGTCCTGGCAGTTGGGAAAAAGGCGATGATGATGCATGGGAAAACCCATGAAAACATCAAAACGATCCGCCCTTTACGTGATGGTGTTATCGCTGATTTCCAGTCGGCTGAATACATGATCCGTGAGCTTATCAAAATGATCGGGCCCAGCCGCAGTCTTTTCCCACCTGCTTTACGAATGGTCATTTGCATCCCTTCCGGAATCACCGAAGTTGAAGAACGTGCTGTTAAGGATTCAGCTGAACAAGCTGGTGCCAAAGAAGTAAGACTTATCCATGAACCAATGGCAGCTGCTATCGGTATTGGTATCGATGTTCTGGAACCTACCGGAAATATGATCATTGATATAGGGGGAGGAACCAGCGAAATTGCCGTTATTGCCCTTGGTGGTATCGTAAATAATAAATCCATCCGCATTGCCGGCGACGATTTCAATAGTGATATTGAAGAATATATGCGGAAACAGCATAATATCAACATTGGTGAACGCACTGCAGAAATGATAAAAATTGAAGTTGGTGCCGCCATGACAGAGATCGATAATCCCCCGCCTGACTATGCTGTTCATGGCAGGGATATGCTCACAGGGATCCCAAAAGAGATCTATGTAAATTATGCCGAGATCGCACATGCATTGGATAAATCCATTTCCAAAATCGAAGCCGCTGTACTCAACGCACTCGAAATGACGCCCCCTGAGTTATCTGCAGATATCTTCAAAACCGGTATCTACCTGGCCGGTGGTGGTTCATTGCTGCGTGGCCTCGACAAGCGTCTGCACCTCAAAACCAAACTCCCTGTTCATGTTGCCGATGACCCATTACATGCAGTTGCCCGCGGAACAGGTATCGCGCTGAAAAACTTCGACAAGTTTACATTCCTTATCAAATAGCAGAGGCATTAACCTGCATAGGAAAGAAGTATGCGTAATCTACTGGCATTTATTATTCGCTATAACTTCCTGCTGCTATTTCTGCTGTTTGAATCACTAGCCTTAATTCTGCTGGTCAATTCGACATACTATCAGCGATCAGTGCTGCAAAGTGTCGGGAATGGTATTTCCGGCAAATTCTATACATCCATCAGTGATGTTTCCGAATACCTTAAACTTCGCAGAACCAATGAACTGCTGGCTTCTGAGAATGCTATGTTAAGACAGATGAAAGGACTGTCTTTCATCAAAACCGATACCGCCACCTTCTGGGTTGAGGATACCCTTTATAAGCAGCGTTACAAGTATATTGTTTCCAGGGTGATCAATAATACTGTAGGTAAAAGGAATAACTACATTATGCTTAATAAGGGCCGTCGTCATGGTATTGATAAAGATATGGCTGTTATCACTTCCAACGGTATTGTTGGAACAGTAGTGAGTGTATCTGATAACTTCGCCTGGGTAATGAGTGTCCTCAATAAACAAACCCGGATCAGCGGAAGAATCAGGAAAAATAACCAGATGGGTACAATCGTTTGGAATGGGCTGAATCCAATGTATGGGACATTGACCGACATCCCTGCCCATGTTAAAATAGCGAAAGGGGATACCATTGTAAGTAGTGGATTCTCCTATATCTTCCCTGCAAATCTGATGATCGGAACTATTGAAGATTTCCGGGTTGAACAGGGGGAACATTTCTATGTTATTCCTTTTAAGTTCAGTGTTGACTTCAATAGCCTGGATTATGTATACGTGGTGAGAAATCTGCTTAAAGTAGAGCAGGAAGAGCTGGAAAAAACGACGGAGGTGAATGGAAATGAGTAGGCTGGTTATTGTAAATATCGCCCGATTCATACTGTTGCTCATGCTGCAGATACTGGTTTTGAACCGTATCAGCTTCTATGGTTTCCTAAATCCTTACGTATATATACTATTCATCTTTTTACTTCCCTTTGAAACACCGGGATGGTTATTACTCATGCTTTCATTCCTAACCGGATTTTCTGTAGATCTTTTTAGCGGTACAATGGGATTGCATACAGCAGCAGCTGTTTTTGCCGGTTTTGTTAAACCGGGTGTAGTGAAACTTGTTGGTGAAAAACCTGACTATGACATTACTACACAGCCTACCTTGCGGGAAATGGGATTCAAATGGTTTTTTGCCTATGCTGCCACTATGACATTTCTTCACCACCTTGTGCTGAACTTTGTGGATGTTTTTAGTTTCAGGGAATTCTGGCAAACCCTTTTGCGGGTTTTCTTGAGTTCTGTCTTCTCCCTGATGTTTATCCTCATCATTCAGTATATTTTTACGTCCCGCAAGGAACGGAACTAAACTTTCCAGCATAAGTTATTTTGCTCATCCATAATCCTGTTATGGTATATTTGCATGATTTTTCAGTTCACATCAACCATTTTTGAAAAATAATCCTTAATCTGACAAAACCTGACAATATGAGAAACCTGTTTGTAAGTACAATTATTCTCTCATTGATCCTCTCAATGGCAGCCTGTAAGGGCAAGAAAGAAAACCAATATATTATAACCGGATCAATCAATGGCGCTGATACCGGGTGGATCCTCCTGAAAAAACGTGAAGAAGGAAAATGGCTCACTAAAGATTCAACCGAACTCAAGGAAGGAAAGTTCTCATTTACCGGAACTACCGAAATGCCTGAAATGTATTACCTTGCTGTAAAGAACAAAGATGGATTTCTTCCATTTTTCCTTGAAAACGCTGACATCACCATCAAGGCATTTTCTGATAGTATTGATAAATCAGACGTTTCCGGCTCCGCTTCACATGACCTTTATAAAACCTTCCTAAAGAAGGATGATATGTTCAATAAAAAGCTGGAAGACCTTTACACAGAATATATGACAGCTAAAGAGGCCAATGATTCCATCAAAGCGCTGAGCCTGGAAGGTGGTTTTGATGTAATTCAGAATGAGCAGGCAAGTGCTATGAAGGAATTCATCAAAACCAACGGAAAAAGCGTTGTATCAGCTTATCTCGCCCTGAGTAATGCTTATAATTTTGAATTAGCCGATTTACAGGAAATCAATAAGGGTTTTGATCCAGGCATTGCCAATTCTTCCTATGTTAAAAAATTGAAGGAACGTGAAGAGACCCTGCTCAAATTATTACCCGGAAACCTTGCACCTGAATTCACAATGAATGATTCAACCGGTAAGGCAGTGAGTCTGGCTTCTTTCAAGGGACAATACCTTTTGGTCGATTTCTGGGCTTCATGGTGTGGCCCTTGCCGCAAAGAAAATCCAAATGTAGTTCAGGCTTACAAATCGTTCAATTCAAAAGGCTTCACAATCCTGGGCGTATCTCTTGATAATGATAAGTCTAAATGGCTGGAAGCTGTCGCTGCAGATGGCCTCACATGGACACATGTTAGTGAATTACAGGGATGGAATTGCTCCGCAGCCAAACTTTATGGTGTAATGTCGATTCCTGCAAACTTCCTTTTAGATAAAGAAGGCAAGATCGTTGGAAGCAATTTACGTGGAGAAGACCTGGAAAAGAAACTTCAGGAAGTGATGGCTGAACCAATTGCTACAAAATAAAGAACCCGGCTTTACGAATTGGAAGATCAACTCCTTTTCCTGCAGAATCGCCTTCTGAGTAAATAGAAATTTGCGAAAACGAACAGTACTGTAGCAAATCCTACGATCCTGTAAACCCAGGTAGCTTTCCTGTCAAGGGTGGGCTCAGTCATAATTGGCTGTTTGCCATCCAATGATCGCATTACAGGATTCAGAAAAAGTACAATCCCTTCCATATCATTGGGAGTGGGATACAGAACCTCTGCACGTACATATGTATCATTGGGTTGAAGGACATACTCAGCATGGGTTGATTTACCTACCCTGTGCAATAGCATTCCATGCTGACCATAAAAACGAACCTCAGAAAAACGGGAACTCAGCGTAAATTTCAAAGTATCATTAATAATAGCATAGGATCTCAAAGCCGGCAGAGTGTCGAATCTTGCCATTTTGCTTTCATATGTTTCATCCATGGGCAGTTTTATCTCTACTCCATAGGATTTTCCTGATTGCAGGGATGCAAGGATATTTTTCCTGTGGTTATCAGGAGCGTTTACCACGATGGTCCTGCGTGCCATCTCCCCGGGATCAGAGAGGTCGTGCATATCATCATTAGCCATCAGAAAAGCGGGCTTGCCGGCTGAAAGGGCTGAATCCCAATGTGGAATTGAGTTTCGGTAACCATTCAGGGCTTCTATCAGATCATAATTGCCCAGGTACTTAAAATCTTCGGCCTTATACCCACCAAAGAAAGCCGGATGATTGATTGAAAGCAGTTCTGTATTCTTTTTCAAACGGTTCAGGACATATTGCTTGTGGTGAAGGTTCTGTCCGAAAGGTAAATCATACCAGATCACCTCCCTGGCTCCTATGCTCAGCTGGTGATTCTTAAAGATGCCATACCCATGCTCATAAACCGGGATGTAATAGGGCTGATGAGCATAAAGGGTATCAATATATTGATAATTACTGATGCCAATGCTTTCGTAACCCATTTTCCTGTAAAGATCCCATACCTTGTGGTTGCTGTTGTCGCTGCCATTGGTAAGCCCTCCCCAGGCATGTGAATGCATATGAAGATTGGTCCGCCGCCATTGTGTACTGTCCATCCCCGAATAGGGATTGTACCATGATGCCCCCGAAAAAGGCTTTGGTTCAGGAAAAATATACCTTTCAGCGATAAGGTAGTTGAAAAGGAATATCATAAGGAGTCCCAGGAAGAACCATCCAATTCCTTTGAAAATGAACTTTAGAATTTTAAGTAGAACGCTTACAAACATCAATTGAAAAGGGTTTTAAAAACAGCAGCCTGTGAATCACAGGCTGCTAAAATACAACAATTTAATGCTCTGAAGGTTCATCACTGAACCACAACTTTCAAAGGAATATTGCGCTGGCCTATCTGTATTCGACAAGTGTAGATCCCAATTTCAAGATTATAGGGCTTTAAAGCAACACTGTATTTCCCGGGATGTCTGATTCCTTCGTTGATAGATTTGAGCTTTCTGCCCTGAATATCGAAGACCTCAATATTCACATCAGCAGGAATATCTACTTCATATTCAATCACCGAAGCGGGAGACAAGGGATTGGGGAAAACCTTGGCTTTTATGGCTGAATGAACCGGTTTCTTTTCCACAGATAAGGGTGAGTCCTGGTAAGTAGAAGCCATGGCACCATATTCACCCCCCAACCAGTGAAAACCGGGAAGAGTAAAATCAAGACAGGTAAAACCCACTGATGGCATGGTGGTATCACGCGACCAGGTTGTACCGTCATATCTTAGGACCCCATTAAGGCTTAATGCATATCCTTCAGAAGCACTTACTATTTGAATATCTGTATCATACCAGAATTCATGAACATATAACTCTTCTACCCATGCTTCAGTGATTGTATTATACTTTATAATCTTTCCCCAGTGGTCGATCATCCATATCCATTCTTCATCAATTGCACTTATTCTGTACATATTACCGGGAAGACCGGAGGTAATCCGTGTCCAGCTTACCCCATCGAAATGGTAAATAAAGCTATAATCCATATACCTGTTACCTAAGGCAAATCCGGAGGTAGGGCTCAGCATGCATATATCTTCAAATTTTTCCGGAACTTCCATCCCTGTGTACTGTGTTTCCCAACTCATGCCATCGTAAAACATAATTGACTCAGACATTACGACCCATATATGTGAAGCATCCAACACATTCATCCTGACAGGAAAATCTGTCGAATACACTCCATGATCCGACCAACTTCCATTGACATATTTCAGCAAATGGAAATAATTCCCTGATTGCTTAAAATCAGCAAGTACAAATCCGTTCAGGGAGTCCTGGAATTTCAGGTCAACCAGGTTGTAGTCCGGATAATAACTCTCTTTTGATATTACTCCATTCCGGTATTTTAAAAGATGATTCGCATCTGTAATGATCCATCCATGGTCAGGATCTGAAAAACTCATCTCAACCAAGGATTGATCAAACTGGGCATTGATGAGTTTCCAGCTTCCATTTTCATTCAGATAGGTAATTCCTGACTCCCCTACTGCCCACACTCTGTCAGCATCTCCATGGAAAGCATTGATGGGTGTTGCCAGGATTGTATCCAGAAACCAGTTACCGGACTCATACTTATATATGTTGCATCTGGTATCACCAGCATAAAAAATACCGCCTCTTCCGAAGCATATCCGGTTATAGAATCAACCATATACATAGACCTGATTCTGGTAGATCCCAACAATGGGTTAATTGAACCATAGTTATAATCAAGTAACACGTCACCATCAAAATCAAAAGATGATAAGATACCATGTTCCGCATCACTGAAACTGCAATTCTCCAGGTAATAATTACCGGGAATCATTTGTGCTGACCAGCTATTGCCATCGAAATGCATTAAAGGCCATCTTTCCTGCGGCAGGTAACCAATTAACCAATCCATTATCCTTTGTTGAAATACTGACATCGAAAACATAGGTTGAATCAGGCCAGGGATAAATCTCCCATTGGCCCTCCCGGAATCTCATCACTGTATCGCCGAAAATCCAGCCATCATCACCAAAAAATGCCACATATTTCAACAATGGTTTGGTGGACAAGCTGAAATTAGCCCATTCACCGTTTTCAAAACTGAGGATGCTGCCATTCTCACCTACTGCCCATCCATGATAAGGATCCGAAAAACTGACAGAACGCAGGGTATTTGTGCAATTGCTTTCCTGGCGATTCCAGTGGTGCCCGTCCCAGAAAACAATTTTACCCTGGTCGCCCACTGCCCAGGCATGGTTTTCATCCACATGGTTAACTGCATTTAACCTGATCCCGTCAGGATGGGGATTGTACCATTTCCAGGTGGTTTGCGAAAAACTGCACATAGGAAAGAGCAGCAAAGCATAAATCAGTAGTAAAGGTTTCATTGTATATAGAATTTATAATACATTTTAATGTTATTCGGAATAATCATACAAAATTGAAAAGAGGACTAGAATCATGCGTATTATACCCAATCAGAATGCGAACCTGAAATGCATTAATCCTGCCATGTAAATATCCTTTTCACTTTAACAAAGTTAATATACAAGCCATTAATAAACTTCAGCAACCCATTATTTCTTTCATTATCTGAAACTTAATCTGGAAGATATCCTCAATCCCTTTATTTTTGTATTCATTAAGCCGAATACTCTTTCATTTATCAGTATTTAATCTCCAGCACCATGAAATACTTTTTTTCTCTTTCGTTCATTCTTTTTCTTTCCGTTTACCTCATTGCCCAGCCACAGTTTAAAGTCAGGCAGTTCAAACTTGAGAACGGATTCACTGTTATCCTCAACGAAGACCCTCTGAAACCGGAAGTATTCGGAGTGGTGGTTGTAAAAGCTGGCAGTAAAAATGACCCTGCTGATGCCACTGGAATGGCTCATTACCAGGAACATATGCTATTCAAGGGCACTGAAGAACTTGGCACCGTCAACTGGGAATTGGAGAAACCCCATATCGATAAAATCTTTGAGCTGTATGACCAACTCTCAGTTACAAAAGATGAAGAAGCAAGGAAAGCCATTCAGTTGCAGATCAATGAAGAATCATTGAAGGCCAATGAATATGCAATCCCCAATGAATTAAGCAATATCATCAAAAGTGTTGGTGGAACCCAACTGAATGCCAATACTGGTCCTGACCGTACTGTTTTCTTTAATGCTTTCCCTTCGAACCAGATTGAAAAATGGCTGGATATTTACTCTCACCGATTCGAAAGTCCAGTATTCAGGGGATTTCAGAGTGAACTGGAAGTGGTTTACGAAGAAAAGAACCTATACTCTGACATGTTCCAGTTTTCACTCATCGAGGAATTCAATAAACAGATGTTTAAAAAACATCCTTATGGTCAACAATCAATGATTGGAACCGTCGAAAACCTGAAAAATCCATCCCTTACAAAGATGTATGAATTCTTCAAGACCTATTATGTCCCCAATAATATGGCCCTGATATTATCGGGTGATTTCAAAGCTGAAGAAGTGTTACCAATGATCATGGCAAGGTTTGGGAAATGGAAACCCGGTACTCTTCCTGACAATAAGGTATACATAGAAGAACCTTTTAAGGGAAGGGAACTGGTGGAAAAGAGGCTTTCCCCTATCAAGCTTGGACTGATTGGATTCCGAACGGTTCCAAATGGCCATCCGGATGAAATTGCCCTGGATGTTTGTAATGGTCTGCTTTCAAACCGGAATCAGACCGGACTTCTCGACAAGCTTTCCATCGACAACAAGCTCCTGGCAGCCATGGTGCTCCCTATGCGACATAATGACTACGGAAGTTCTATTGTTTTCATCGTTCCAAAAGTAGTCGGACAAAAGACTGAAGATGCAGAAAAGATGGTGATGGCGGAGTTGGAGAAGATTGCAAAAGGTGAATTTGATGAAAGTTTGGTTGAAGTTGTGAAGAATCAGTTGTATGTCGATTACCAAACCCAAATGGAATCCTTGCAAAACAGGGCTGTTCTTCTTGCTGAAAATTTTGCACAGAATAAGGATCTATATGATATTCTTAACTATACTGACAAAGTGCAGAAAGTCACGAAAGCTGACATTTTGAGGGTTGCCCAAGCCTATTATGGTAAGGACTACCTGGCTTTTTTCTCAAAAATGGGGTTCCCGAAAAAAGAGAAGATTGATAAACCAGGCTATAAGCCGGTACTCTCGAATACAGATGCTAAATCAGCATTTGTTCAGATGCTGGACGAAAAGAAAGCTCCGGAACCACAGATCAAATATATCGATTTCAGCAAGGATATTTCAACTTCCCAGTTACAGCAGGGTGTTGATTTCTATTATGTTAAGAATCCCGTGAATGATATTTTCTCCCTGGAAATCCGCTTTGGAATTGGAAACCAAAAGATGCCAATGGTAAAATATGCCTCTGATATCATGAATTATTCAGGGATACCTGGGATGACGGTCTCGGAATTTAAAACTGCCTTTGCCCGTTTGGGTTGCAGTTATTCCATTTCGAGTGACGACAGCTATTTGAAGGTTGAATTGCAGGGGATGGAAGCCAATGTTTCGCAGGCTCTGGGAATGATTAATCAATTAATGAAGACTCCTGTTCTGGAGCAGGATAAAATCGACAATATCGTTCAAGGGGAAAAAACAAACCGGAAAATGGAGAAATCAGAACCTGATAATGTTTCAGATGCTCTTTTTCAATATGTGAAATATGGAACGATGTCAACTTACCTGAATCGCTTATCGATGAAGGAGATCAAAGAATTAAAGGCAGATTCCCTGGAATCAGTTTTTAATCAGGCACAGCATTATGCAACGGAGATTCATTATACAGGTCAAAAGGAAGCAGCTGATGTGATAAAAATGATTTCGGATAGCATCAACTTTGCCCCTCAATTCATCCCTACCGAATCGCCGGTGAGCAGGGATGCTGCTTTATTCAATGAGAATACAGTATTTTTTGCAGCCAAGAAAAAAGCTGTTCAGAGTAAAATCTATCTTTTCGCTAATGGTCCGGCTTATACCTCATCCATTGTACCTTCAATGGAAGCCTTTAATCTCTATTTCGGAGGTGATTTTTCCGGTCTGGTTTTGCAGGAAATCAGGGAATACCGTTCTCTTGCCTATACTGCCGGGGCAGGGTTTAGTAGCCCGGTCAGGGCAGGAAAACCTATGGATTTTACCGGTTATGTAGGCACCCAGGCCGATAAAACCCTGGAGGCAATGACCGTTTTCAGAGATCTTATTCATGCCATGCCAGAAAAAGAAGAAAGATTTGAAATGATCCGGCAATACCTTTCTTTATCAGCCTTAACCAAACGGCCTGATTTCAGGAACTTGAGTTCTACAGTCCTGCAATGGAAAAGACTTGGATTTGAAAATGATCCTCTTACCTGGAAACTGGAACAATATAATTCAATGAAATTCCCGGATATCACAAACTTTTATTCGCAGAATTTGAAGTCGAAGCCATTGGTTTATTCAATTGTTGGCAACCCAAAGAAAATTGATATGAAATCATTGGAGAAATTTGGAAAGGTTGTGATGATAAAGGAGGAAAAGCTGTTCAAAAAATAAATCAGGGTACGCGAATGCAAAACGGAAAATGAAAATGAAACCCTGCAGGATTTGAAATCCTGTCAGGCGTTAAACTTTCAACTTTTGAAACTTAATTCATCATTGAAATCTCTCCACCCATCGCCTGCTTGACTGAAATTAAGTACATCAGAAAAACTACTCCATTCTGGCGGGCTCAGCACAATATTCTATGACGATATACTACGCATCACTTAACTCCGGAAGTAACGGAAACTGCTACTACGTAGGCAGTGAGCAGGAAGCCGTGCTGGTGGATGCTGGTCTTTCCTGCCGGGATACAGAGCGTAGAATGGACAGCCTTGGGCTTTCGTTGCGGAAAGTGAAAGCCATCTTTATCTCCCATGAGCATACTGATCATATTAAAGGCGTTGAAGTACTTTCCAGGAAACATAATATTCCGGTTTATATTACTCCGGCAACTCACAAGAACAGTCGCTTAAGAATTGACGCAGGACTGGTCAGGGATATGTTCCCGCACCAGGAAGTTAATAATCGGCGGCTTTCACTATTAAACCTTTTCCAAAACATCATGATGCGATAGATCCCTTCAGTTTTATCATCTGTGGATATGGGGTAAATATTGGGGTAATGACTGATATTGGAGCTGCTTGTGAACATATGGTCAGGCATTTCCGAAGTTGTCATGCAGTTTTCCTCGAAGCCAATTATGATGAGCAGATGCTTGAAGCAGGGAAGTATCCGCCCCGGTTAAAGGCGCGGATTCGGTCGGATCACGGGCATCTCAGCAACCGACAGGCCCTTCAACTTTTCCAGTCGTTCAGGTCACCTGAATTGAGTCACCTTGTCCTATCCCATTTATCTCAACATAATAACGATCCGCAACTGGTGCAAGAATTGTTCAGCCGGCATGCCGGGAACATTAAAATCTCTATAGCTTCAAGATATGAGCCCACGGGGGTATTCAGCGTTTCGAAGCAAGAATAGGCATACCACCACTTTCTTATGAGTTTATCTTGGGCTAATGCCTTTTATCAATCCATTCTTCCTCCTGCTGCCACCCAGAGTTTCCTGGATTTTTCCAATTCCAACTCCCTGTCTGATTGAAGTATCTCACGCTGCTTCCTGATGTTTTCCCTGTCTGTTAATTCTTGTTCAAGGGCTTTTGGTGAATGTTCTTCCAATAGCTTCAGGAATTCATCAGGGTAGTTGGATTTAAGGTAGGAAAAAGCCCAACCACTGTTGAATGATTTTGGTGGATGAACGATGAAACCTTGAAGATGGATCAGGTCATCGATTTTTTGACGGTTTTGCCAGGAAGATTCCCTGATCAGGCCGATGATAAAGGCAGAAGTGACTTCAGTGTAATTCATATAACAGGTTTTAAAGGATTAAATCCCTGTCAACGGCCGGAAAGCAGGTGTATAACATAGGGTACAACAGGATAGATTTCCTGAAAAAAGTAAAGAAATGATGTATGGTATACATACAGACTTTTTTGGTTGGCTACCCTCATCGTTTTACCACCGTGGCTTTCCGCGCTCGGTTGGTTTCTCTTTTGAGAATCGGGATGATGATGCAAAGATATTGAAACTGAAATGAAATTGAAATCATGTTAGCGAATTTTTGTATCGATCAATTAGTTGAGATAGTTCGACTTCTGCATGACCAATGCAAAGGATAAATTTTACATTATGAGTAGGTTGTATCTTTATTGAAAGGAAGAAATTACAATTAAAACAATCATCCAATAAATCAACAAAAGTCCCATCCTTTCCTGTTGTTTTCTTTTGGACAGGCATACACCTTCGGTAATACAACTTCAATTCTCTTGATAACAAGTTCCAAATCATATCGGAATAGTTCTTGCTTTTATTATAAATCCAGTGTTTATGAGACGTATCATGAATCAGGAGTTTTTTCGAGATCGGCACCATGGGCTTCACTCCCTTCCAGTCTCAGATCATCAATACCTACTGCCGGAAGCATAATTTTTTTATTCCGTTTTAGAATTTCCTTTGCTGCAATATGCAAAGCTGTTTGTAATGCCCCTTCGCATACCTGTTTATTATGATGAGCAAAATGATGTTGCATTCTTTTACCTTTTCTTGCAATCAAAGGTTTATTGCAGACAGGACAAACACAAGAGCACTTAAGACCTCTTTTAACATCCGAGACATGAAATATTTGTCCCTCCCTGAGACCGAAAGAAAGAAGCGGCTCCATAAGAAAAAAAATAATAATCGATTATAATAATATCAGTAAAAATAAACTTTAATATGCCTTTGAATAAATCTCAACACCTACCCTTTCAATATGTTGTTTAAGTCCATCCTCTGTTATACTATTCAAAATGACTAAATCAAAAAAATAGGGTTGATCCAGATCATCTAACCCCTCATTTTGCATCGACAAAATATCCTTTAATTTCAGGTCCTGACCTTTCAATGCAATGTCAATATCTGATCCGGGTTTATTA